>JAPVWS010000363.1 GCA_027493295.1 Candidatus Versatilivorator vitaminiformans
GTTGAAGCCCGCCAGCACCCGCACCGTCCGGTTGATTCCCCTCTGCAGCTCCAGGCCCCGCTCCCAGTCACGGTCCAGGAAGGCGCGGTAGAGGTTCACGAACACCTTCAGCATCACCGGATAGGTGGAACCGATCCCTCCCACGCAGCCGGCCATCAACCCGTACCAGAGCACCTGGTCCTCGCCGTTGAACACGATAATGCTGCCGTCGTCGATGGCGGCCGTCAGGGTTATCTGGGTCAGATTGCCGCTGGAATCCTTGAGGCCCACCACGCCCGGAATGCGGATGAGCCGCTCGAAGATGCGGGTGTCCAGGTTGAGGGCAATGCGGCCGGGAATGTTGTAGGCCAGCACCGGACGCTCGGCCGCCTCGGCCACCTGCCGATAGAACTCGACCAGTCCGTCCAGGTCGGGCTGATAAAAATAGGCAGGGGGCATGCTGGCCACCGCATCGGCTCCCGCCCGGCCGGCGTGACGGGCCAGGCTCACCGCGTCGGGATTCTGGAAGGCCCCCACGTGTGCAATCACCGGGACCCTGCCCTGGACGGCATCCAGCACGATTTCGAGCACCTGCTGTCGCTCCGGCACCGTCAGCAGCAGGCCTTCACCCCCTCCCCCACAGACGTAAAAGCCGTTCACGCCGACCTCCAGGGCATGCCGCACCAACTTGCGAAGGCCGGCCTCGCTGACGGCGCCTTGAGCGTCGAACGGGGTCATGATGGCCGGATAGATTCCCTTGAGTTCCTTCATGGGCGAGTCACCTCCTGATGCGCTGCTCCCTCCGGGGCTCAGCGGTAATCGATGGACACGGTACGCAGCACCGGGGCCCCCGTCCCGTTGGGGCCGACCAGCGTCGCCTTGAACTGCAGGTAGCGGGTCGGGGTCTCCAGTCCCTTCAGCGAAACGCGGCGGCCGGCGTAGAGGCTGCCCTCGCCGTCGGGCCCCCTCCAGGCGGCCTGGCGGAGGGCTTCGATACTGTCGGCCCCTCTCAACTGGAACTCCACGGCCGAGGCAAAGGGCGTTTCCCCTTCCCAAGCGAGGGTCTGGAAGCGCACCGGGCTCCCGGCGTCGAAGACTTCGGAAACGTAGTCGTAGCGGTCCCCCCGATCGGAGACGTGCCCCACGTCCACCCCGGCCAGGAAATGGGGACCGAGTCCGGGCAGAAGCTGGCGCCTTTCGGGAGAGAAGCCCTGGGGAGTCCCCTCGTAGAGAAAGGACAGGTTGCGGTGGGCGCTCTTCAGCTTGTGGCAGGCGAACAGCAGGTCGGTGACGCCGTCGTTGTTGAAATCGGCGGCCATCACGCCCGAACCCGAGTGGGTGGGGATGTGGGTGACGCGGGAGGCGTCGAACCTGCCGTCCGCATTCCAGTAGATGTAGGAGGGGTGGGAGCGGGTCTCGCCCGCATGATAGCTGGTGGCCACGATATCCAGCAGGCCGTCCGCGTTGAGGTCGGCCACGGCCACTCCTTCCGGCCCCATGGCCGGCAGCCGCGTTACCCGCTCCGCCTCGTAGCCCGAGGCCGCCCCCCAGTAGACCACAACGTCGCTCTCCCGGCCCCCTTCGGCCGACATCAGGTTGGTCGCCAGCAGTTCCAGCCAGCCGTCACCGTTGAGGTCGGCGATCTCGGTGGCCACCGCCAGGCCCGCCGGCAGGGTCTTTCTGTTGGCGTTGTCGAAGCCGTCGGGGCCGTTCCAGAAAATCACCAACTGGCGGTTTACCGTGGGGAAAACCACGTCCAGCCAGCCGTCCCCGTTCAGGTCGGCAATGCTCTGGCAGCGGACGCCCTCCACCTTAAAGGTGAAGCGATGGTTGCGAGCAAACCCCATGGGGCCGCCCCAGTAGAGGTCGGTCCCATGCCTGGCGGCATACTCGCTGAGGACCAGGTCCAGGTAGCCGTCTCGATTGAAGTCGGCCGGGCGGGCCGAGAAAGCCATCTCGGAGGAGACCACCGTCTTGCGGGTTGAGCTGAAGCCCCGGGGCGAACCCCAGTAGACCGCCGATTCCGGACCTCCCATGTAGATGTCCACCCAGCCGTCGTTGTCGATATCGGCGGAGGAGTATCCCTCCCCGGGGGAACCGAAGGGGTGGTAGAGATCCAGGCGCTGATCCACGCTGTACTTGCCCTCTTCATTGCCCCAGTAGATATAGGCCGGCACCGGGTCACCCGCTGAACCGTCGATGCGGTTCACAAAGACCAGGTCGGACTTGCCGTCCCGATCGAAATCGGCGCTGCCGACGGCGGCTGCTCCCAGGGTGGTCAACTCCAGCCGGCGGGTGGTGTCGAACCCCGCCGGACCGCCCCAGTAGACGTAGGAGGGCGCCCGGTGGGAACGGGCGTTGTGCTCGTTGCTGAAGACCAGGTCGGGGTAACCGTCCCGGTTCAGGTCCTCGATGAGGCAGTCGGTCGGATTCAGGGTGGGCAGGACGGTTCGGCGGCGAGGCTCGAATCCGTCGGCGCTGTTCCAGAAAATGGGCGAGCCGCTCCCCGGCCCGGGCGCGGCGTGGCCGGACTTCTGGGGGCCGTTGGCGAAAACCAGGTCCGGCAGCCCATCCTTGTCGAGATCCGCCGCCGCCACGCCGCTGGCCGCCACGGTCGGCAGCTCCAGGCGGCTCTCGGCGCTGTAGCCCCGGCTCGATCCCCAGTAGACGAAGGAACGGATGGATTCGCTGTCGACGTCGGTATCCCACTCGCTGCGGTCGTCGGGCTCACGCATGAGCGGACGGTAGCGGTTGGCCAGAACGATCTCGAGGACCCGGTCGCCGTTGAGATCGGCCAGGGTCACGGCCGAGCTGCGCTGCCCGGGCAACACTGTGCGGCGGTCGGCCGAGTAGCTCCCTCCGGCGCCGCCCCAATAGATCATGGCGCCGCCGAGATCGGCGCCGCTTCCCTCGTTGGCGAAGACGATCTCGGGAAAGCCGTCCCGGTCGAGGTCGGCCACGGCCACGTCGGTGGCCGCGGCGGTGGGCAGGGACTGCCGCCGCTCGATGGAAAATCCCTCCTTCGAACCCCAATAGAGGAAGGAGGCGTTCTCGGGGCCGGAAGGCCGGCCGCCGGCCCAGGCGCTGTTGGCGAAGACGATCTCGGGGTATCCGTCCCCATTGAGGTCGGCGACGGCAGCCGCCATGCCTCCCAGGGTCGGCAGCTCGCTTCTACGACCGGCATCAAAGCCCTGGGCGCCGCCCCAGTATATGAAGCTGTCCAGGTTGCTCTTGATCCCGTTGCGTCCGTTGACCACCACGAGGTCGGTGAAGCCGTCGCGATTGAGGTCGCCCAGGGCCTGGCCGGTTCCGCCGCCACTGGGAAGACGGGTGCGGCGCCCGACGTGGTTCTCGTCCACGCCCCAATAGATGAAGAGATCGATCTCCTCGTTGTTGTCATGGGTGTTGGGGAGGACGATATCGATGAATCCGTCGCGGTTGAGGTCCCAGAGGTTGATAAGCTTCACCTCTCCGGCCGCGGTGACGTAGGTGTTGGCGCCGGCGTCGCCCAGAGTCCCCCTGTTGAACTCCAGAAAACTGGAGACGGTCCAGCGCTTTGTGGCCGATGCATTATCGGACCGGGAATGAGACCCGCCCCACACCCACAGGACACAGACCACCGCAAGACCCGAAATTATCGTTCTGCGTTGCGTTGCAGCCATGCGCTCACTCCCTGCGGGAGACCGGGCAGCCCTTGCCGACCATCGTCTTGATGTATTTCTCGTAGTACCGGTCCCCGTCATTCAGAAGCAAGCCCGCCCTTTTGTCAATAGAGTTTCTCGAGCTGCCCACCTATAATCAGACTTGGATTGCCCCTCACCTGCCGGGCAGATCCTTGGAGGAAGAAACTGGCGATAGTTGTTGAGGACGAACCACGGATAAACACGAAGACCGATGGGCCTCTTTTGCTGCGACGACGTCCTGGGATGCAGCCCACCCGGGAGCGCGGGCGTCCCGCCCGCACACGTCTTCCCGCAACCTCGGCCATCTCCTCCACCCGACTCGACCGGCAACGGCGCTATGGCTCTGCTTCGGCCGGGCCCATGCGGTTCCCGCCGGCAGCGTGGCAGGGTGCGCCACCGCAGGGAAACTGAGCGGCACGCAACGGCACAGCATGCGGGCGGGACGCCCGCGCTCCCGGGTGGGCCTCCTCCCATCGCTCTTGCTACTCGAGGGGGCACACGCCGGCTTGCCGGGCCGCAGCTCCGCCGATGCAGCAGAGCCGTCACGCTTGGCGGTTCTTCGTGCTCCTTCGTGTCGCTTGGTGGATCACTCGTTTTTCGTTTGTTTCAGGTAAGGAGTCTTCCCATGGAAGAAGCCCGCCCCGTCCGGCCGGAGGAACTGGACCAGACCCTGGCCCTGGTGAACAAGGTCTTCAGGACCGGCGTCGACCAGGACATGTCCACCGACTACCCCCTGGTTTTCACCTCCGGCAACCTGGAAAACCTTCGGGTGGTGTCGGAAGACGGCAGCATCTTCAGCCATGCAGCCATGGCGCGGCGGGAGCTGCGGGAGCACGGCTGCGCACTTCCCGTCAGCATGATCTGCGCGGTGGCCACCGATCCGGAACGCCGGCGGCGCGGAGCCGCCAGCAGGATCATGGAGGACACCGTCGAGGCCATGGCTGCCCGGGGCGACGCCTTCGGGCTGCTGTGGACCGGACCCGCCAGGGATTTTTACCGGCGCCTGGGCTGGGAGGTGGTGGGGTCCAACGGCTGGGCCTACCTGGTGGAACCCCAACTGGCCGACCGGTTCGAGCAGCCTCTGCCCGTTCGCCCATTTCAAGCCGGGACTGACCTGGAAAGGATCATCGAGATTCACGAGGGCCAACCCCGCCGGTTGACCCGGACCCAGGCCGAATATCTGACGCTGCTCGGCCTTCCCAAGTCGGAAGTCTGGGTGGCGGAGGAGAAGGGACGGGTGGAAGGCTACCTGGTGATTGCCCGGGCTTACAACAAGTCGGGCGTGGTGGAGTGGGGTGGGACCTCAGGGGCCCTGTCCTCGCTGCTGGCCCGGGTGCTGCCCGAGCCGGCAGGCGAACGGATGCAGGTGTTCGTGCCCCTGCCCGACAATCCCATGACCGAGCTCTTGACCGACCGGGGCTGCCGAACACGCATCCCCATGGAAATAGCCGACGGCTGCGGCCTCAAGATGGTGAGGATTCTTTCCCTGGGAAATCTGCTGCAGCAGCTCTCCCCCTGGCTGAAGAATCGCCTCACCGGAGGTTCCGGCCGGGTGAGCCTGTGGGTCCGCGAAACGGAAGAGCGCGTGGATCTGAGGTGGGATGGGGCCGAGGTGGAGGTCGGCGGCGGCAGAGCTACCGGACCTCAGGACGGCGCGCAGGAGCTTTCGCTTCGCCAGGCGGCGCGGCTGGTCTTCGGACCCGAAAAGCCGTCGCAGATCCTCGACCCATCGCAGGAAACCGCCCGGGGCCTGGACCGGGCATTCCCCTTCGGCTTCCACATCTGGATGCTGGACTACGTGTGAGCGGAGGTCGGGCTATCCCGGCCTGACCGCGGCGACCCTGTCCAGGTAGGCGCGGCCGGCCTCTTCGAGCCAGGCGTTGTAGTTGGTCAGGAAGAACCGCACCCCCAAGTCGTAGTAGCGCTGCAGCTTGTCCTCGTACCCCAGCGCGCCCGGTGTCTTCCCCGAAGCCACGATCTGTCGAATCGCCCCCTCCACCACCGCTTCCACCTTGGAGTCCCTGTGCTTGCCGACCATGCCCATGGTCTGGGCCAGATCCCCGGGCGCCACGAAAAAGACGTCGATGTGGTCGACCGAAAGGATTTCCTCCAGATTCTCCACCGCCTGCATCTCCTCGATCAGGACGATGACCAGGGTCTCCAGGTTGGCCCGCTCATGAAAGTCGGAGGCGCCGTAGGATCTCCTGCCCGAGAAGATGCCCCGCCTTCCCACCGGCGCGAAATAGGCCGACTCCACCACCCGCTCCGCCTCGGCCCTGCTGCTGACGTGAGGCACCACGATGCCGTTGACGCCCAGGTCCAGAACGCGCGTGATCACTCCGGGATCGTTCTGGTGCAGGCGGGCCACCGAAGCCATTCCCCACAGGTCGCAGGCCCTGGAAAGATCGCCGATCCCCCCCCAGCTCACCGAACCGTGCTCCCCCTCCAGCCAGATCCCGTCAAAGCCCAGAGGACCCATAAAGTCGATGGTGTCGCTGGTATTGCTGTGTCCTCCGACGGCAATGGCCACCTCGCCCTTGTTGAGCTTTTCCTTGACTCGATTCCCTCGCATATTCTCTTTGGCCTCCTTGGGGTGAACATACCCCAAGACCGCACCGCCGGCAACAAAACGTTTTTCCCGGTCCGAAACAGAGCCGTAGCGCCGGCGACACCGCCAGAGGAGAGATTCCTGCCTGCAGGAACCGTCTTCTTCCCATCCACCGTCCTCCCTGCAACCACCAAGCGCGCCCAAGGAAACATTCGGCCGGGGCGTGTTTCCTCCTGGCGACATCGTCGAGGCATCGACCCGCGATCGGCTCCCGCGGATCGGAGTTTGTACCTTGACCCGGCAGGAGCTTTGTCATAGGCTCCTCTCCCGGACATTCCGTGAACAGGCCGCGTCATCATTCCGATTCGCGCTGGCAGGTGGGACCTCGAGGTTCGGAGGCCGGCCGGCAGCCCTTTCCCGCCTGGATTGCCTCAAGCAAGAGAAACCTACAGCATGAATATCAACCGCAGGAGATTTCTGAGTCAGTCTCTGGCAGCTTCCGCCGGCCTGGCCGGTCTGCCTTCCCTGGCCGGCGTCCGCCCGTCCAAAGAGAAATATCGTGTCGGCATCATCGGTTGCGGTCGCATGGGACAGTACTTCGCCGAAGTCTATCGGGCGCTGCCCGACACCGAACTGGTCGCCATCGCCGAGTGGAACCCGGAACGGCGCAAGATCGTGGGAGAACGCTTCGGAGTCAAGGCGCTCTTCAAGGATGTCAACGCCATGCTGAAGGAAGTCGTTCCCGACCTGGCGGCGGTCATCACGCCCAGCAAGTACATGAAGGAAGCCGTCATCGCCTGTGCCGAAGCCGGGGTCAAGGGTGTGTCCACCGACAAACCCATGGCCGCCAGGCTGGCTGATGCCGATGCCATGGTGGAAGCCTGTCGGAAACGGGGAGTCGTTTTCGGGGGCGGCAATCTGCAGCGCGCCATGCCCGAAATTCAGGAAGCCGGCCAACGCTTGAACGCGGGTGCATACGGCCAGCCTCTGGGAATGGCCGTGCACGGATTCGGCGGCGAGATCTCCGGCGGCGGTTGCCAGCACATTTCCGTGCTGCGCCTCTTTGCCGGCGCCGAGGTCGAAGAAGTCATGGCATGGGCCGGGCCTCCGGAGGCCCTCAGGCAAAAGGATGACAAGGGGCTCAACGTCAATGCCCTGTTCCGAATGAGCCGCGGGCCCGATTGCCAGGTCTTCGGCCTCACCCAACCCTACGGGACCCGACAGCTCAGCGGGGTGGACGTGTGGAGCGAGGACACCCTGGTCCGGTGGAAGTGGGCGAAACCCGAAATCTACCAGGGGACCGACGGCAGCGGTTCCCGCCGTCTCATCGATCCCGGCTATCGCCCCTTCTCCTGGCGCCGCATCCTGGACCAGGTTCCCGGCCTGCGAAAAGGCGACGACTACCTGGTGGCCTCCATCCGTTCCTTCGTGGATGCCGTCAGAACCGGGAGCGAGCTGTGGATCTCGGGCCAGGACCTCAGGCAGGCCCTCGAGGTGGCCATTGCCTGCAAGGTATCGGCCCTGCGAGGCAATCGTCCCGTCAAGCTCCCTCTGAAGGACCGAGCCCTGGCTCTGTATCCGAGGCCCTACCGCTGGCTGGGAGGAGACGCCACCGAGAACCCGCAATCGACTGACGACGCTGCAGGGGGGATCCTGTGAAACCTTCTCTGAATCGCCGGCAATTCCTGGGCGGAGCCGCCCTGGCGGCCCCGGGCCTTCTGGCCCCAAGCGGAGCCGCTTCGGCAGCGGGGCCGCAGTCCAAGCCAAAGCGGGCATCCAGGCCACGGCGCACCATGTACTTCAACGACGCCCGCCACTACTACCTCTACGCCTTCGAGCCGCCCATGACCATGGAGGACGCCTGGCGTCCGGTGGACGAACTCGTGGAGACCTCGGTAGATACGCTGATCTACGGGGTGGAAACAGGAGGCGGGCTGTTCAGCGACACCAAGGTGGGCCGGCGGGCCATGTCGCAGACGCTCCCCTTCGAGAGCTCCTACTACTGGCGGGCCTGGTACAACATGCAGAGCCTGATCGATCGTGGGCTGGACCCCTTGCAGGTGCTGATCGATCGGGCGCACCAACGCCAACTGGACTTCATCGTCAGCATGCGCATGGGCGGAGCACCCCGGGACCCTCGCTATGTCATCGGCACTTCCGGACCGGCCGCCGGAGGCGGAGGCCGCCTGGAAAACAACATGGATTTCGCCCACCCGTGGGTCAGGGACACGCAGTTCTCCTGGATGGAGGAACTGGCAAGCTACCCGGCAGAAGGCATCGAGTACGACTTCGCCTTCACCCCCTACTATTTCAAGCCGAGCGAGGTCGAACTTCACACGCCCCTGATGACCGACTACGTGCGCCGGCTGTCGGAGATGATTCGAAGCAAGGGAAAGAATCGGATCGTGGGGGCCCGGGTCTTTCCGACCGAGGCCATGAATCGTTCGCTGGGACTGGACGTAAGGACCTGGGTGGCGGAGAAGCTGGTCGACTACCTGGCGCCCCTCTACTACGGATATTTCCTGCTGGACCCCAATCTGCCCTTCGAGTCGCTGGTCGAGCTGGCCCGGCCGGCCGGAGCCGAGGTCTACCCTGTCCTGCAGCCCTATTTCATGCAGCACGAGAAGCACGCCGGCCCGGCCATGCTGCGCGCGGCCATCGCCAACTACTGGGCCAAGGGGGCCGACGGACTGATCGTGGCTCCCTGGTTTCCCTGGCCCTTCCGGGAGGAGGAACGGGCGCTGTTGACCGACATCGGCGACCCCGAGGCCGTCAAGGAGCGGAGCAAGCACTACTTCGTCTCCCCGCGCATCGAGGATGCCGCCGCCCTGGGCTACGACCACCCGCTCCCCTTGCAGTTGGAGGGCAGGAGTCCCAAGAGCTCATCCATACCCTTTTACGTTGCCGACGACTGCCGGTCGGACCGGGTGGGTCGAACCCGGCTGCTGCTGAGAGTGCGCAACCTGGTGGCCGCCGACAACCTGGAGTTGAGCCTCAACGGGAGCTCGCTGGACGGAGAGTCCATGCGCCGCACCAGCCACCGCTACGACTTCCAGTGGCTGGAGTACACCCTCCGCAAGGCGCTCCCCCGTCCCGGGGAGAACCTGCTGTCGGCCCGGCTGGCCTCCCGTCCCGAGGGACTGGGCGGAGGGGTCACCATTGACCAAATGGAGATCCTGGTCGAGTACGAAGGGCCCCAGTCCATTTCCGCCAGACCCAACATGCTGTAGATTTTGCAAAAAGCTCAGGAGTAAAACACGATGCGACGAAGAAGCTTCCTTTCAAGAACCTTGGCCGGCGCCGCCTCCCTGGGTCTGTTGGGCTCCAGGAAGGCTGCGGCCCACCCGGGCGCAAAGCCGGCAACCACCCATTCGTCCGGCCGAAAGCCCACCATGATGTTCTACCACGACGGGCGGCACCCGCTGATCTACATGTACGAACCCCCCATGCAGAAGGAAGAGTTCGAAACGGCCGTGGACGAGCTGCTGGGAACTCCCATCGAAGCCATCATGTTCACCATGGGAGACGGACGAACGGTGCTGCACGACACCCAAGTGGGAGAGCTGTGGGGGCACAACGTCAAGAAATGGCCCCACCTGATCTTCCGGCGGGCACACCAGAACGCCCGGATGCTCATCGACGCCGGCCAGGATCCGCTGCGCGTCGTTTGCGACCGGGCCAAGGCCAAGGGGATCCTGATCTATCCGGTGCTGCTGGTTCAGCAAGGCACCGGCCAGCGAGGAACAGACACCCGTGGCTCGGATTTTCGATTCGACAACACCCACCTGGAGATCGGGGCCGGCGGCGGGGTGGATCCCGAGTTTCCAGGATTCCACGGCCTGGACTTCAAGCACGAGGAGGTGCGGAACGAGCGGTTCGCCCTGGTGGAGGAGACCCTGAACCGCTATCCGGTGGACGGCTTCGAGCTTCAGCTCGACTACATGCCCTACTATTTCCGGCCGGACCAGGTGGATGCGGGGCGCCCCATCATGACGGAGTGGGTCGCCCGGGTGCACCGCGCCGTCAAGCAGAGCGGCGCCCAGCGGGAGCTGGCCATCCGCATTCCCACCAGCATCGAGGGTTGCTACTCGGTGGGGCTCGACGTCCGGGAATGGATCGGCCAGGGCATCGTGGACGTGCTCATCGGCCAGAACTTCTCGGGTCCCGAGCTGGTGGACCAGAACGCCGACTTCCGCCCCCTGGTGGCGGCCGCCAAGGGATCCCCGTGCCGGGTCCACGCGGCCATCCACAGCCACATCGACTCCGATCGGCTGGGCGAGGCCACCGTCAAGATGATTCGGGCCGCGGCCTGCAACTACTGGGACCAGGGCATCGACGGGCTCTACCTGGCCCATTGGTTCAGCAACTGGCCCTACGAGGGGGATTTCTACGAAAAGCTGCGCGAGCTCCCCTTCCCGGAGGTGATGGCTCCCAAGGACAAGACCTACTTCGTGACCACCATGACCGGCCGTTACCCCAGGCCTTCCACCGAGCCCGGACTCTCCATGCAGTTGCCGGCCGACCTGAAGGTCAACCAACCAGTCAAGGTGGAGATGTCGGTCAGCGACGATCTGCTTCGCTGGCACAAGGACGGCCGCGTCCATGAAGTCCTCCTGCGGGCCAGAATGATCAATTCCACCGAGTTGGACCGGTTCAGCTTCCGCCTGAACGGCAAGGCTCTTCCCCAGTCCGGCTTGCGCAAGATCAATCAGCTCTACCGCATGGTGGCGCCGCGCTACCGGGTCAACAACTGCTACTGGCACATCTACCGGCTGGACCGCAGCC
>JAPVWS010000364.1 GCA_027493295.1 Candidatus Versatilivorator vitaminiformans
CCCGCCGGCTATCTCGATCAACCGGGACAGGTAGCTTCCCTGAGTGGCCGCATAGAGACCGCGCAGGGTTCCGGGCACCCGGTCCACCACGCAGAGAACCGAGGGTTTGGGCAAGCCCCGGGTGCGGGCTGCGACCTCGTCCAGTACGGCGCGAACCTCGTTCTGGAGGCGACTGGCCTGCTGCTGCCGTCCTACACCCCTTCCCACGGCATCGATGGCCGTGAAGACATCCTGCAGCGACTGGCTCGGTACGACCAGCGTCGCGATTCCGAGGGCCTCCAGGTGGCTGAGGACGAAGGGAGCCTGCACCTCCGCCATGACCACCAGGTCGGGTGCGAGGCTGGCCACCTCCTCCAGGCTGGCGTTCTGCCAGCCGCCCACCCGCGGAAGAGAGGCCACGCCCGGGGGGTAGAAGCAATAGTCCGAAACGGCGACTACCCGATCGAAGGCTCCCACCCCCTCCAATATGTCGGTGACGTTGGGGGACAGAGAGATGATGCGCCGGGGATTGCCCGGGTCAACGCCTGGTTCTTCAGAGTCGGATGAACCCCGAGAGTCACCGCTGCCCGGCCGTTGGCAGGACCACAGGCAGGAGAATCCCAGCAGAATCAGGCTCAGCCAGGCCAGTCGCCCGAGCCAGGCTCCTGTCCGGCCACTCGCCCACGAATTGACGCGAATTTTTCGATGGTCCAGTAGCGCCCCCTCCGTCCCGTCCACGGAAAACCGACTCATCTCCTGCCTCGACTTCCAAAACGAGCCCGATTCATGCCGAGGCCTCCCTCATGCACTAAAACGGGAAATGACATTCGAATATGGATTTGGAATCCGGTGAGAGAAGGGGGAAAAGAGGAGCGGCACCATCGCTCTCATGCGAAGCGACACATCCGTGGAGCGCGGTCCCAGGCAGGTCTCCTGACTCGCAGGTCACGGCGTTTCAGACGGCCTTCCCGTTATCGCAAACAACAGTGGCCAATTGCAGTGCTGAAACACTCGCTGCTTACAGTGGCGCGACCGTGCGGGAATTGCACCCGCTTCCCTTTTCACTCGCATGACTGCCGCGAGCACCTGGCACTCACCGCGGCAAATGCTAGCAAATGGGAAGTCCCACGGTCAATTTTCCGAGGGTGAAGTGCCTCCCAAGGCGAAGCTGCCTGGGACCTGGGGGTGGCTTTGGATTGGCGGTGCGAGAATGAATGGTCACTTACGGTGAGTCGCGTTTGCCCCCCTCCGGCTCGATTGCGGGCTGGATCTCCTATCCGGCGATCTCGCCGGTTCCGTCCCCCCCACCGGTTCGACTGCGGGCGGAGCCCTTGTCTCACCGACTTCCCCTCCAGGGGGGAGTGCTTGAGGCCAGCACAAGGCTTCCAGTAGAACTCTATTACTCCCCCCTGGAGGGGGAGTCGCAGAAGCCGAGCCGAATGGCGACGGCTGATGCGGTGGGGGGCAATCGCCGAGCCCTCAAACGAAGGCTGATGCGGTGGGGGGCGACGCCGCGCCTCCCAGATGCGACCGGGGAGAAAACTCTTGACGCTTCTTTCGGGCGGTTGCTACGATTTCGCCATTGGTCCCAAGGTGCTCGAATTCGAGCCAATAGGGAAGCGGGTGCAATTCCCGCACGGTCGCGCCACTGTGATCAGCGAGCTCGCCGGCGAAGCAGGCCACTGTTGCTTCAGGCAATGGGAAGGCAGCCGGCAGGGCGTCTTAGCTGTCAGTCAGGAGACCTGCCCTGGGATTGACGAGGCACGCTGCGCACGAGAGCGGCTGGGTCGAACATGCACACCGGTTTTCCGCACCGCCCATCCTGGCATTTCTCTTCCACCCGCATTTCTGCTGCAGCCTTGCCTGCCAATGACAGCCTGAGGTCCGCGCATGGCCCCTCAGGCCGATGACAACCTCTTACTGGATGCGCCCTGAAATTTCCGGGAAGCGCGGTGAAAATCCGCCACTGCCCCAGCAACTGTAAGCGGCAACGAAATCCGTCTGCACGCCACTGCCGAAAGGTGGGAAGGCACGGAGAGTAGGATCGTTCCGGCCGCAAGTCAGGAGACCGGCTCAGGGAAGCTTCCTGAACACCTCCTTGGGGGAGGAGAAAGGACCTGCCAGATGCAGTTCACGACCCGAAAGTTGACGCTGGCCTTATGCCTCGTCGCCTGCTGCGCCACCCTGACCGCTGAGGCCGTCGAGCCGGCCTCGATCAGCGGAACCATCACCGATCCCCAAAAAGCACTTGTGCCGGACACCCTGGTCACGCTCCATGACCGGTCCAGCGGCTTGCGCCTGAGAGTCACCACCGATGCCTCGGGAGGCTTCCGCTTTCGGCCGCTGCGTCCGGGGGAATATATCCTGGAAGTCGAGTCCCGGGGATTTGCTCCCGTGTCCCTGAGCGGTCTTCAAGTCGAGGCCGGTCAGGACCTGGTGCGGGACATTGCCCTGCAATTGGCGGTGCGCCGAGAGGAAGTCGTGGTCACGGCCTCGGGGAGGCCGCAGTCGGTCGACGAGGTATCGAAGGCCCTGACGGTCATCAACAGCACGGACATGCAAGAGCGGGGGGAAACCAGCCTGGCCGAGGCCTTGAGGCCGATTCCCGGCTTGCGCATTCAACAACTGGGGACGCCCGGCGCCCAGACGACCATTCGAACCCGCGGCCTGCGGGTCGAGAACACCTCGATTCTGATTGACGGCCTGCGCTTCCGGGACGCGGCCGCGCCCCAGGGAGACGCCACCTCCTTGGTGTCCCATCTCCTGCTTGCCGATACCCACCGTGTGGAGGTGTTGCGGGGTTCCGGTTCATCCCTTTACGGAAGCCATGCCATCGGCGGCGTGGTCAACATGATGAGCGCGGAAGGCGGCGGCCGCACCCGAGGAAGCCTGCTGACCGAGGGTGGATCCCTGGGCCGGCTGCATGGCCGCGCCCGCCTGGCGGGAGGATTCCAACAGGACCGGTTCACCTACAGCACCGGACTGGCCCATCGAAACATTTCCAGAGGCGTCGATGGCGACGACGCCAGCCGCAACACCACTGCCCAAGGGCGGCTGAATCTGAACCTTTCTCCGACAGCCAACCTGTCGGCACGATTCTACGGAGGCGACACCTTCCTCCAGCTCAACCGGTCGCCAAGCAGCGCCCCCGGCCTGACTGCCACCGGAATCGTCCAGGCCCGTCCGTTGACTCCCGATCAGGTCGAGCTCCATCAAACGGGGACGCCCCTGTCCCAACTGAATCTCGGATCGGCCACATTCATCCCAACTCTCAACGATCCCGACGCTCGCGTGGCCACCGATTTCCTTTCCAGCGCGGTCCGGTTCAACCAACAGCCGACAGCCCGGACAGGATACAGCCTCTCCTATCAGAATCTTCGAACCGATCGGATCCATCACAACGGCCCCGGCGGACCGGGCTTTCAGCCTCTGGGGATCACACGGTCCGATTTCGGCGGGCGCGTGCAAACCGTCAACGCACGCACCCATCTGCAGTTGGGAACCAACCACTTCATCGACGCGGGCTACGAGTTCGAGAATGAACAGTTCATCAATCGGAATATTCCCGTGAAGCCCTCCCCGGAGTCCCTGGCGGACGTCACTCAGCGCACCAACGCCTTTCATGTTCAGGACCAGCTCAGGCTGTTGCAAGGACGACTACACCTTTCAGCCGCCTTCAGAGTCCAGACGTTCTCGCTTCAGACCCCTCTGCTGGAACCGTTGGAAACGGCGCCCTACCAGGGATTCACCTTCGACGCACCGCCAACCGCCTATACCGGAGACGGTTCGATCGCCTATTTCGTCGCCCGGACCGGCACCAAGTTCCGCGCTCATGTGGGAAACGGCTATCGGTCTCCCTCCCTCTACGAACGCTTCGGGACCTACTTCTCCAGATTCGGCTACTCGGCCTATGGAGATCCGAGGCTCCGTCCCGATCGATCCGTGGCCTTCGACGCCGGTCTGGACCAGACCCTGCTCGGCAACCGGGTGCAAACCTCCCTCACCTGGTTCTACACCCGCATCCAGGAAAACATCGTGTTCGACTTCTCCGGGGGCATCAACCCCGCCACCGACCCCTTCGGGCGGTTCGGCGGCTACCGGAACAGCCAGGGGGGTCTGGCCCGGGGACTGGAATTCACCACCAGCGTCCGTCCCACGACATCGCTGGATTTGCGAGTTGCCTACACATACACCAACGCGGACGAGCGGGTGCCAAGGATCGGCAACGTTCTGAAATCCTATGTAATTCCCGACCACCAGTGGTCCCTGCTGGCAACCCAGAGACTGGGACGGAATCTGTTCGTCAACCTGGACTGGGTCACCTCCAGCAGCACCCTGGCGCCGATCTACGATCCCAGCATCTTCAGCAGCCGGGTGTTTCGGTTCGCCCCCATCACCAAGGTCGACCTGGGGGCGAGCTACAGGCTTCCTCTCTCCGAATTCCGCAGTCTCCGCTTCTTCGGCCGGGTCGACAACCTGCTGGACAGGCAATACTATGAGAACGGTTTTCTGAACCCCAGGGCCACCGGCACAGCCGGTTTGGAGTTTTCCTTTTAATGAGGTCTTGCCCCAATTCGACAAACAGGGGATAGAGGGATCCCGTCGTTGATCTCCCAGGCGATAAGTTTCAACATGCAACCGATCACTCTCGCCCAAGCCATTGCCCGGGTTGCTCCCGCGGACGCCGAGGCCCGGCGCCGCGCCGAGGCCAGACAACTCCGTCTCACCAAGCCTCCAGGCAGCCTGGGCCGCCTTGAGCAGGTGTCGGTTCAACTGGCCGGGATCTTTGGCACGGAGAATCCTCGCATCCGAGGCAAGGCCGTCATCGTGGCGGCAGCCGACCACGGCGTGGTCGCCCAAGGGGTTACCGGCTATCCCCAGGCGGTCACCGGGCAGATGGTGCAAAACTTCCTGGAGGGGGGCGCGGCGGTCAGCGCCCTTTCAAGGTTGCTGGGCGTTCGACAGATCATCGTGGACGCAGGGGTGGCGAGCGGAATTCAGGATCATCCCGATCTCCGCCGCCTGAGTTCCGGACACGGCACGGGCGACATCTCTCGGGGACCCGCCATGTCCACCCGGCAGGCTCAGCAGTGCCTCACGGCAGGGGTGAATCTTGCGGTCGAGGCCGCTCGCTCGGGAGCCGACCTGATTGCCATGGGCGACATGGGCATCGGCAACACTACGGCCGCCAGCGCTATCGCAGCCACCGTCACCGCCAAATCCGCTCGGGAAACCACCGGCAGGGGCACGGGACGCACACCCGACGAGCTGGAGCACAAAGTGGAGGTCGTGCAAAGGGCGCTGACTGTGAACCGGCCCGACCCTGACAATCCGTTGGATGTGCTGGCCAAGGTGGGAGGATTCGAGATCGGCGTGCTGGCGGGTGTTGTGCTGGGCGGGTCGGCAATGCGGCGCGCCGTGGTTCTGGACGGCTTCATCTCGGGAGCTGCGGCGCTTCTGGCCCTCCTGCTGTGCCCGGCCACCCGAGACTACATGATTGCCTCCCACCGGTCGGATGAACGGGGTCACCAAGTGATCCTGACACACTTGGCGCTGTCCCCGCTGCTGGATCTGCGGATGCGTCTGGGCGAAGGAAGCGGCGCCGTGCTGGCCATGCCCATCATCGAAGCGGCCTCGGCCTGCCTTTGCGAGATGGCCACCTTCGACGAGGCGGGAGTGTCGGACCGCGACCAGAATGAGGCGCCCGCGGAGAGCCCATCCCGATGAAGGGCTTGCGTTCCGCCATTGCTTTTCTGACGATTCTCCCCCTGGGACCAAGGAACGCGGCCGAGGATTTCCCTGCGGCTCGCATCTGGTTTCCGCTGGTCGGGCTGCTGCTCGGATCGGTGCTGGCGGGGACGGACTGGATGCTGCAGTGGTCGTTTTCGCTTCTCTCTTCGGACTCGGCGCCGCTTGACCGCCAGTTTCCGCCTCTGCTGGCCGGCGCCCTGCTGATTGCCGGTCTTGCCCTGCTGACTCGAGCCCTGCATCTGGACGGCTTCATGGATACCTGCGACGCGCTGCTGGGTAGCTTTGAGCGCCGGCGTCGACTGCAGATACTCCGGGACCCCCACGTGGGAGCCTTTGCGGTGGTGGGACTGGCCAGTCTGCTGCTCCTCAAGCTCACCGCCCTGGCTACCCTGCCCCAGATGAACCGGCAGGCGGTCCTGCTACTCTTTCCCTGCCTGTCGCGCTGGGGGATCTCTTCGCCGTGGCCAGCGTCGTCTCTTGGGGTGTCGGATACTGGGCGGCACGGGCGCTGGGCGGCCTTACCGGAGACATCTATGGAGCCGTCAACGAGACTGTCGAGGCATCGGTCCTGGTTGTGGCCGCGATCCTGACTGCCGCCGCCCCCCTGGCCTTGACCTCACCGCTGGCAGGATATCTGGATTAGGCGAGCCGCTGCCGCGCCGCCGTCCCATACGACGGCGCGGTTTTTATGGAGGGACGGATTGAGGTGAGCGCGTGGTCTCTGGAGGCGGGCGTGCTGCTGGGAGCTCTGGTGCTGGATCTGGCCTTCCGCGAGCCGCCCAAGGCGCTCCACCCCGTGGTGTGGATGGGGACCCTGGCCTCATGGATTGAGAAGAGAGCGCTAACGCGCGGAGGGCCGCTTACGGTGTTTCTGACCGGCCTGGGCCTGGCTGTGCTGGCGCCTCTGGGCTTCGCCGGGCTGGCTTGGCTGGCCGCTGCCGGGCTGCGGGAACTGGGTCCTCTTCCCTACTTGGCCGGCGGGGCGCTCCTGCTGAAGACGACCTTTGCCGTCAAGGGTCTGGCCAAGGCCGCCGGAAGCACCGGGCAGGGCCTGGATTCCGGCGGGGTCGAGCAAGCCCGGATCAGTCTGAGAAGCTTGGTCAGCCGAGACGCCAGAACGCTGACAAGCGCCCAGGTCAGCATGGCTGCCATCGAATCGGTAGCAGAGAACACGACCGACAGTTGCATCGGACCCTGGCTGGCTTTCGCCCTGTTAGGACTGCCGGGGGCGGTGGCCTACCGTGCTCTGAACACCCTGGACAGCATGCTCGGCTACCACGGCAGACATGAGTACCTGGGCAAGGCATCGGCCAGGCTGGACGACCTGGCCAACCTGATCCCGGCGCGTCTGGCTGCGGTCCTGATGCTGGGCGCCGGCGTCGGGCTGGGACTGCCGGCAGGCCGGGGGTGGCGCAGGGTCCGAAAAGATCGACGACTCACCGAGAGTCCCAATGCCGGCTGGACCATCAGCGCCATGTCGGGGCTGCTGGGCGTCGCCCTGGAGAAATCCGGCCATTACCGCATCGGCGACGGCCTGCCCGATCCGGATTCCACCGACATCCGAGCATCGGTGCGTGTCCTGTACGCGTCGGCCGGCCTCGCCCTGCCGGTTGTGACGGGATTGTTGGCGTTGCGTACCCTGTGGTGGCAGTGAAGCAGGCCTCGGGAAACCGAACCGTCCCCGGATTGGACAACCCATTGACGGAAGGCCCCCTACAAGCCGGTCTCGAGGAAACCCACCCGGGCCCCGTCCACGGCGGCCTGAACGTGCGGGAGCTGGAGCTGCTGGGCTTGTGCCCCGAAGAGGTGCTGGACTTCAGCGCCAGCATCAATCCCCTTGGGGCTGCCCCCGAAGTCATGGAAGCCCTGAGGAGCCTGCCGGTGTGCGCCTACCCCGATCGGAGCTGCCTCGAACTCCGTCGAGCGCTGGCTGCCCATCTGGACATCCGACCCGGCTCCATTCTGGTGGGCAACGGCTCCACGGAATTGATCCACCTGATTGCGCGGGCCTTCCTGACCCCTGGAGATACCGCGGCGGTCTTCTCCCCGACCTTCGGGGAATACGCCGCCGCCTGCCGCCTGTCGGGCGTTTCTCCCGTATCCATTCGGTCACAAGGCAAGGCGCAATTCCAGTGGGACCTGACACAGGCATTGAACCTCATCTCCGGCTTGAAGCCTTCCCTGGTCTTTGTCTGCAATCCCAACAACCCGACCGGCACCTACCTGAGTGGAGAGGAGGTGAGGCAGATTGCCGAGAGCCTGGGCGGCCGTGGCCTGCTGGTTCTGGACGAGGCCTATCGGTCTTTCGTGGACAAGCCCTGGGAATCGCAGGGATTGCTACGCATGGGAAGCGTGGTGCTGCTCCGATCCATGACCAAGGACTACGGACTTGCCGGTCTGCGGCTCGGCTACATGCTTGCTTCCGAGGAGGTTCTCGCACGCGTGGGCAGGTTCCAGTACAGTTGGAGCGTCAACGCAGCGGCCCAGGCTGCCGGAATGGCGGCTCTCGACCATCCGCGGCACCTCGAACGCGGCCGGCGCATGGCGAGCGCCGGCAAGGCCTTCCTGAGAAGCGCTCTCGACCGAATGGGCCTGGAGTGCGTACCCTCCGCCTCCAACTTTCTGTTGATCCGGGTAGGCGAGGCCTCCCGGCTGCGCCTGGAACTCTTGAAACGATGTAAGCTCTGCGTGCGAGATTGCGCCTCCTTCGGATTGCCGGAGCACATCAGAGTCTGTGTGCGAAACCTGGAGGACTGCCGCAGGCTGGTTCGGGCACTGAAGGTGGTGGCGGCCACCCCTGAAAACCATGAGTAGATGCTTTCTGGTCAGACACGGAGCAACGGAGTGGAACGCCCAGGGTCGAATCCAGGGGCAGTCGAACCCGTCCCTCAACGAAGCCGGAAGACGTCAGGCCAGGCGTCTCGGCCTGCGCCTGGCGCAGGTCCCATTTGCCGAGGCCCGTAGCAGCGATCTGCGTCGCTGCTCGGAAACGGTGGCGGGCATTCTGAGGGGACGGAACGACGTCCGGCTGCAAGAGATGCCGGAACTGCGCGAGAAGAACTTCGGAGCCTGGGAGGGACTGACCTTCCGTGAAGTGGAGGCACGTTATCCCGACCGGTATCGCAACTGGCTGAGGGCCGGGGATCCTTCCTTCGCCCCGCCCGGCGGAGAGAGCGATCTTCAGCTCTACTCCCGCGCCGATTCCGTCGTCGACCGGCTGCGGGAGGCCCGCACCGACAGTGACGCCAACCTGCTGGTGGTCACGCACGGCGGCATGCTGCGGGCCCTGATTGCCCGTCTTCTGGATCTGCCGGCTCAAAGGATGTGGAATTTCCGTTTCGCCAATGCCGGCCTCTCCGTGGTCAGTGTCTTCGACGAAGGCAATGCCGTGGTGGACCTTCTCAACGACACCAGCCACCTGGGAGAGGGCTTCGGAGAGTGAGGGGAAGGTGGGGAGGCCGGAATCGATACGCCGGACCGGATCCTTTCCCACGGGAAGAGAACAACCAATGGGCAAGGTCCTGATGGTTCAGGGTACCGGCTCACATGCTGGCAAATCCTTGCTGACCATGGCCCTGTGCCGTATTTTCTCCAGGGAGGGTCTGCGGGTGGCACCCTTCAAGGCGCAGAACATGTCCCTCAACTCCTTCGTGACCCCGGACGGCTGTGAGTTCAGCCGAGCGCAGGCGGTGCAGGCCGATGCCGCCCGGGTGATCCCCCGCGTCGAGATGAACCCCATCCTGCTGAAACCCCAGGACCGGCGCTGCTCCCAGGTGGTAGCCATGGGGAAGCCCCTGTGCGTGACCTCCGCCAGAGAATACTGCGCCCTGACGCCGCAACTGTGGCCGCTGGTCGCTCGATCGCTCGACACCCTGCGAGAGAGCAACGACATCGTTGTCATGGAAGGAGCCGGCAGCCCGGCCGAAATCAACCTGAGGGAGCACGAGATCGTCAACATGCGGGTAGCGCGTTATGCCAAGGCGCCGGTGATCCTGGTGGGAGACATTGACAGGGGTGGCGTCTTCGCTTCCCTGTTGGGCACGGTGGCGCTACTGGAACCGGAGGAACGGGCCTTGATCCGGACCTTTGTCATCAACAAGTTCCGGGGAGACCCCTCCCTGCTGGACTCGGGACTGGAAGAACTGAAGCAACGCACCGGGGTTTCCACCGCGGGCGTCCTGCCCTATTTCACCGACGTCTCTCTGCCGGAAGAGGACTCGGTGGGGTTGGAGAATTCTCCAACGGTCCAACCCGAACCGGAGGCGGTCCTGGAAGTCGCCGTCATTCGGCTGCCCCGCATCGCCAACTTCGACGATTTCGACCCGCTACGGCGGGAGCCCGGCGTGCGCCTGCGATACGTCGACAGCCCCGGCCGAATGGGCTCTCCCGATCTGGTGGTCATTCCTGGATCCAAGGCGACCGTCGCCGATCTGGAGTGGATGCGACAAAGGGGCCTGGACCGTTCGGTGTCGGCGCATCGAAGGGACGGAAGGGCGGTCGCAGGCCTGTGCGGCGGCTACCAGATGCTGGGGCAATACATCCTCGACCCCGGGAGGGTGGAGTCGGACCGCCCTCGAACGGAAGGGTTGGGCCTGCTGCCAGTCAAGACCGTATTCGAGTCAAGGAAGGCGACCTGCCAGGTGAAGGCAGACATTGTGTCCGGTCACGGCCTGATGGCCGGGAGCCAGGGCAATTCAGTCACGGGCTATGAAATCCACATGGGGCGGACTTTTGGAACCGGATCTGCCCCCTTTCGAATTCGGGAACGCTCCGGAAATCCGGCCGACGACCCCGAAGGCTCTCTGGACTCGGAGGGCCTGACCCTGGGAACCTACCTCCACGGTCTGTTCCACAACCACGACTTTCGCCGCAGGCTTCTGTTGCACCTGGCCGCCGGAAAAAACATCGCACTGCCCGAGGGGGCGGTGCTGGACATGGAGAGAGAGTATGACCGGCTGGCCGACCTGGTCAACCGGCACCTGGACATGGAGGCAATCCACCGGATCGCGGGACTGAAGCCTTGAAGAAGAAACTCATCCTCATCCTTGGAGGCGCGCGTTCGGGCAAGAGCACCCTTGCTGAACGAATGGCTCGCCGGGGCCGTCGGGTGCTGTTCGTGGCCACGGCGGAGGCGCGCGACCAGGACATGAAAAGCCGGATCGCCGCTCACCGCGAGCGGCGCCCGGCGAGCTGGGACACCCTGGAGGAGCCCGTGGACCTGGTGGCGGCGCTTCGCCCCGTTGTGGACGGTTACGACACCATCCTGCTGGACTGCCTCACTCTTTGGGTCAGCAACCTGCTGCTGGAGCGGCAGGACCGCTCCGGGTCGGGCAGCCGCATTCGGGATTCCGCCCGGGAGTTGATGGACCTCATCGAGGGGACCCATGCAACCTGGATACTGGTCAGCAACGAGGTCGGACAGGGCATCGTACCCTCTTCGGCTCTGGGCCGGGCCTACCGGGACGCCCTGGGACGGGTCAATCAGATGGCCGCCTCCCGCGCCGACAAGGTCTATCTCATGACCGCCGGGCTGGCCCTGGAACTGAAGTCCCTGGGCGCACGGCCTCTCGCCCAATCGGACCCTGACCCTTCCAACCCCTGACACGCAAGCCGTCGCCCACCCGCCGTCAAGGCCGAGGGCTTCATTCAAGCCCTGCCCGGCAAGCCGGCCTGGGCTCGAATTTACGCGACTTCCGATAAGGGGAAACAGATTCTTCTCCCGCATTTAACCCGCATTTCTCACCAGGTCGCTGGTGGCGTGATGAAAAGGAGTTGATTTTCAGTATCTTGATAGGCTCTATGGTAGAGGGCTTGCGGGTAACAGACGGCGCTGGGCATGCCCTGGCTGGTCTTTTCCCCTTCAGCGCGCACATGCTCCCTCGACCGTAGAAACCGCTACGCTCTTCGGTCGCGAGCACGCGCTGAAGGGAAAAATCCTGCGCCAGGATCACGCCCCCTGGTGAGAAATGCGGGTTAGATCACTGCAACTACCATTGGGGTCCCGGCAGCTTGCAATTCCGACCGCCCATTTTTCGGGTACCCGCGGTGAACGACCTTTGTGGAAATCACAGCCGGCAACGTCATTCGCTCCCCGCAACAGGGAGGCCTCTTGAGGCGCGCGCGCTCTATTGACGCCGCACGGAAGGAATCGAAACCGGTGCGGTGCCGTCCGGAACGAACGGGACTGCCCCGCCGGGCCGTTTCCGTGCTTCCCTGGATCGCGGCATTCCTGGTGACTCTTCCCACCAACCTGTCCGCGCAAGCGGTCTGCGACCGCACACCCCAGGTGCGGGACAAGCTGCTGCAGATGACCGGGGCAACGAGCTGCGGAGCAGTCACTTGGGCACAATTGGCCGCAGTGGAGGACCTGAACCTCAATCGTGCCGGTATCACCACCCTTAAATCCCATGACTTTATCGGTCTGACCAACATCAAATATCTTTACCTGGACGGCAACTCCATAAGCGAGTTACCGGAGCTGGTCTTCAGAGGGCTGGGCAAGCTGGAGGATCTTTGGTTGGGGAACAACTCGCTGAGCACCTTGCCCGAGGAAACCTTTCGCCGTCTTCACTCCCTGAGGAGTTTGCTTCTGTACAGCAACTCCTTGACCACATTGCCGGAACAGATCTTCAATGGGCTGAGTAACCTTCAGGAACTTTGGCTGAACGGCAACTCCCTCGGCAGCTTGCCGGAAGGGATCTTCAACGGATTGAGCAATCTCGAACGGCTTTCCTTGTCGCAAAACTCGCTGAGCACCCTGCCGGAACCGATCTTCAACGGGCTGGGCAACCTCCGAAGGCTATTGCTCGATGCCAACTCGCTCAGCGCCTTGCCCGGACAGGCATTCAGGGGGCTGAGCTACCTGCAAAACCTGGCGTTGGAAAACAACTCTCTGAGCGTTTTGCCCGAGGATATTTTTCGCGGTCTTAGCAACCTGCAAACGCTAGGGTTGGGATCCAACTCCATTTCCACCCTCCCCAAGGAGGTCTTTCGCGGGTTGGTTTCCCTCAGGGAGCTGTGGCTGGGAAACAACCCGCTGAGAGAGTTGCCCGCGGGGGGGTTTCACGGACTCAACAGCCTGGAAGTGCTGTCTCTAACCAGTAGGTCCCTGAGAGTCCTGCCAAAGGGCATATTCGACGATGTGCTCGACACTCTTGGAAGCCACCCTCACGAGACCGTAGGCCTACAAGTACGCCACCGACTGAAAGCCAGTGTCGCTTTTGCTTCGAGCCTGCAAGCCGTAGTCGAAGGCACCACTGTGAGAGCAGGCGTCATTCTGGACCGCTCGCTTCCGGTGGCCGTGCGGGTTCCCTACAGCGTCAGCGGTACGGCCACGCCGGACGACTACACCAACCTGTCTCCACCTCCGGACAGCGGCCTGCTGTTTCTGGCCGGAGAAACCAGCAAGGATATTACCTTCACGCTAGTGGAGGACGAAGACAGCCGGGAAGAAACTATCCTGCTGACGCTGGGCGAGCTGTCAAGTATCGGTCTGCGACGATCCGACGGCAGCGGTCCCGACGCTCCCCATCTCGAGGCGGAAACGTTGCTCTACCGTCGTGCCGATCGAGCTGAATACACCGTGACGGTTGCCGTAGGCGACCCCGTATCCGGCCCGCAGGGGGTCTGCGACCGCACTCCTCAGGTGCGGCAAGAGCTGGTGGAGCTGGCCGCGGTATCGACCTGCGGTGAAGTCACGCCGGAGCATCTGGCCGGAGTGACCAGGCTCGATGTTTCCGATTCCGGTCTGGGCTTCCTTCAGGAACACGACTTCAGCGGCATGAGCTCCCTGGAAGGACTGAGCCTGAACGACAACTCTCTGTCCGACTTGCCCGAAGGAGTCTTCAACGGCCTGGGCGCCCTGCGAACTCTGCGGCTATCCGATAACGCTTTGACCGCTTTGCCGGACGGGGTCTTTAGCGAGTTGGGGGCGATGCAGAGTCTGGATTTGGGCAACAACCGGCTGAGCGTCCTGAACGAGGGGACGTTCAACGGCATGAGTTCGCTCTGGGAACTGAGTTTGGAATGGAACTTTCTGACCGCTCTGCCGGAGGGTCTGTTCAGGGGCTTGAGCAAACTGGTGAGACTGGAGCTGCAGGGAAACTCCCTGGTCGCTTTGCCCGAGAGGATCTTCAATGGATTGGAAAGCCTGCAGAGCTTGCATGTGTCTCAAAACTACCTGAGTGCTTTGCCCTTGGGCGCTTTTACCGGTTTGAGCGCCCTGGAAAGATTGAATTTGAACGACAACTCCATCTTCACGGTGCCCGCGGAGATGTTCCGCGGGCTGAGTTCCCTCAAGGGGTTGTGGTTAGGGCACAACGCGCTGCAAGTGTTGCCCGCCGACGTTTTTCGCGGACTCGGCAACCTGGAAACGCTGTTCTTGAGCGAAAACCATCTGCAAGCCTTGCCCGCCGCCATTTTTCACGGACTCGATAACCTGGAATCGCTGTCCTTGAGTGAAAACCATCTGCAGGCCTTGCCCGAGGGGATCTTCGACGATGTGCTAGACACGCTCGGAAGTGCCCCCGGGAGCACCGGACTCTCCATGGATTACGGCCTCATGGCTATCCTGGCCTTCGCCTCGACCGCACAGGACGGAATCCAAGGCACCACGGTGACAGCAGCAGTCGATCTGAACCGCAGGCTTCCGCTGGCTGTGCGCGTCCCCTACAGCGTGGGCGGAACGGCCACGCCAGACGATTACACAAACCTTTCCCCGGCTCCGGACAGTGGTCTCCTGTTCTTGGCCGGGGAAACCCGCAAGGAGATTGTCCTCACCCTGCAGGAGACCGAAGACAGCCGGGAGAAAACAGTCGTGCTGACCCTGGGCGATCTCTCTGAAGTCAGGCTGCGGCGGTCCGACGGTACCGGACCCGACGCTCCCCATCTGAGGGCTGAAACCGTGCTTTATCGTCGTCCTGTTGCGGTCACACATACCGTGACTGTTCCCGGCGCCGACCCCGTTTTCTCCATGGAAGGGGTCTGCGGGCGCACGCCCCAGGTACGGGACAAGCTGGTGGAGGCGAGCGGGGTATCCACCTGCGAAGAAGTCACGGCGGAGCACATGGCGGGTGTGACAGTGCTGGAACTTTCCGATTCCGGCATCGGTATGCTTCAAGAGCACGACTTCAGCGGGCTCAGCGGCCTGAGAACCCTGCGGTTGAACAACAACTCCCTGACAAATTTACCGGAGGGGGTTTTCGGCGGGCTCGCGTCCCTGGAACTTCTGTGGTTGCATGGAAACCTCTTGAGCACCCTACCCGAAGGGCTTTTCAGCGGCCTGAGCTCCCTGGGAACCCTGCACTTGTACAACAACAGCCTGAGCGCCCTGCCCGAGGGCATCTTCAGAGGGCTGGATTCCCTGAGCACCCTGCACCTGTACAACAACACCTTGAGCGCGTTGCCCGAGGGAATTTTCACAGGACTGAGCAGCCTGGAACGGCTGGAGCTTTGGGGCAATCGCCTGAGCGAATTGCCCATAGGGGTCTTCGACGATGTCCTCGACACCCTGGGCACCGACCCGGGTTCCGAGGAGTTTTTCGTGGACCCCGACTTGAAGCCCAGCCTGGCCTTCACCGAAGCAGCACAGAAAGGGCTCAAGGGAACGACCGTCCGGGCGGGTGTGACCCTGAGCCGCCATCTGCCGGTAGCCGTCCGCGCGCCTTACAGCGTAGGAGGAAGCGCCACGGCGAACGACTATATGGATCTGTCCCCCGGCCCCGCCTCCGGGCTGCTGTTTTTGGCCGGGGAGACCCGCAAGGAGATTACCTTCACATTGCTGGAGAACCAGCTCAGCAGCAGGGAGACCGTGGTGCTGACCTTGGGCGAGCTCTCCGGGATCGGCCTGCGCCCTTCCGACGGCACGGGGTCCGACGCTCCCAACCTGCAGGCTGCATCCCTGCTTGGCCGTCCGGCGTACGGAGCCGTTCACACGGTGACCGTGTCGGGACGCGACCCTGTTTCCGAACTGGATGGCGTTTGCGGCCGCACGCCACAGGTTCGGGACAAGCTGATGGAAGTCACCGGGGTATCGGCCTGCGGGGACGCGGACCGGAAGCGCCTGGCCGAAGTGACCAGGCTGGACTTGCCGGGATCCGACATCGGCGCCCTTCAGGAAAAGGACTTCAGCGGATTGAGTTCCCTCGAAACCCTAAACTTACACAACAACCATCTGAGTTCTTTGCCCCGGGGCATCTTCAGCGGGCTGACCAGCCTGCAACGACTCTATCTTGATCGAAACCGCCTCGATACCTTGCCCGAGGGCGTCTTCAGCGAACTGGGTTCTCTGACGATACTCTGGTTGAACAGCAATAGCCTCACGACCCTGCCCCAAGGCATCTTCGGCGGGCTGACCAGCCTGGAATGGCTGCGGTTGAGCAGAAACTCCCTGACGACGCTGCCGGAAGGAGTCTTCAGAGGTTTGACCAGCCTGGAGTCGCTGGCCCTGACTCTGAATTCACTGACCGCCTTGCCCCGGGGACTCTTCAGCGGGTTGAACAGGTTGAAGGAGCTGCGGTTGGCCGCCAACTCGCTGGCCTGGCTGCCACTGGAAATCTTCAGTGGGCTGAGCAGTCTGGAGTGGCTGGGACTGGGAAGTAATTCTCTTTCCGATCTTCCCGAAGGGGTCTTCAGCGAACTGCATGCCCTGAAAGTGCTGCGGTTGGGTTCCAACTCCCTTGAGACCCTGTCCCCGGAGGCCTTCCATGGGCTGACCGGCCTGGAATGGCTGGACTTGTCCTTCAATTCCCTGACTGGCCTGCCCGAGGGGATCTTCGGCAGGTTCAGCAACCTCAGGCAACTGGATCTGCCTTTCAATTCTCTGAGCGCCCTGCCCGGGGGAATCTTCAACGGGCTGCACGCCCTCGAAGTGCTGCGCCTGAATTCCAACTCCCTGGATGCCCTGCCTCGAGACTTCTTTCAAGGGCTCCGAAACCTGCGAATTCTGGAGATACAGAGGTGCTCACTGACCGTCTTGCCCGAGGCGATCTTCAGTGATTTGAGCTCGCTGGAGATATTGTGGCTGACCGGAAACTCCCTGTCTGTCCTGCCCGAGAAGAGCTTCCAAGGGCTGACACACCTGCAACGACTGTGGTTGGACGAAAACTCCCTGACTTCGCTTCCCCAAGAAATCTTCAAGGGAATGAACTCCGTCAAGGAGCTGAAGCTCGCGCACAATAACCTGAATGCATTACCCAACGGGGTGTTCGACGACATGCTCGGGACATTGGGGCAAACCATCGAGCCCTTGGAAGTCGCCTATACGCTCTTCTTGCCGTTTCAAGGCGGACTGTATTTGGACGACCATCTGAAGGCTGGGCTCGGCTTTGCTTCGACTGCACAGAGCGTGGCCCCGGGTTCCGCTGTAACCGTTCCGGTAGCCCTGAGCCGGGCGCTGCCGGTGGCCGTGCGTGTGCCCTACACGGTCGGTGTCACAGGAAACGCGGGAGGGTCGACGGTCCTGTCTCCGGCTCCGGAGGAGGGCCTGTTGTTTCCGGCCGGAGATACCCGCCGCGAGATTTCCCTTACCCTCCCGGAAGACGGTGGCGATCAGGAGGGAAAGACTCTTGTATTTGCCTTGGGGAAACCCTCTCGGATCGGATTGCGCCGATCCGACGGCTCGGCGCCGGATGCTCCCCATCTGAAATTCGAACATCTCCTCGATCTTCCGGTCGAGGGCACCATCCATACCGTCAATGTTTCCGGCGTCGACCCGGCCGGCCAGGACCCGTTCTGTCTCTCCCTTTGGGAGGGTTCGTCCTGCGCCGCCGTGGCCACCCTCTCCCCGGTGCTGGTGGGCACTCAGGGTAACAATCTGTCAAAGACCGAAGTCGTTATCACCAACAGGGATCCTCAACCGACTGACTGCCAAACGGCATTGCTGTTTCACCAGGGAACGACCCCGGCACCGGAGGTCCTGTTCGACGGACAGGCGATCGACCGCAACCTCCTTTACACCACCATTCCCGAGGGAGGAGCCGAGATCCTGACTCTGACGGCCCCGGATGTCGGTGAACTCTCAGCCGGGGCTGCCTACGTCTTCACGCGTTCACCCTGCACCGCCAGCTCGCTGCATGTTCGGGCCAACTATCTGATTGAGGACACGGCCACCGGAGAAATTGACGAGCTGTTTTCCGTAACCGGCCAATCCGTGGACGACTGGCTGCAAGACGGAGACTGCCGCCTCCTGACAGGCGTTTTCGGTCGCGGGCGCAATCTGGAGTTCGCGGCCGTGACTGCACGGCCGGAAAGCGCTGCGCCGCCCGGAGCTTTACTTCGGTTCCAGACGTACGACCTGGACGGGAATTCACTCGGGAGGCTCCCCGGACTGGAGATTTCCGGGAAACAGCAGATTCATCGTTTTCCGGAGTTCAATCAGCCCAGAATCATCCAGATCTGTCTGGACGTTCCGGGCACCGGCACCTTTGGACTGGCCTTGACACCCATCGGGACCGGGAGCAGCGGCATCAGGGTGCAATATGCCACCGAGCGGTTCCCTGCCGACCCTGAGCGGGACGAGGCCAACCGGAATCCCTGACGGCTTCATTCAATGGCAATGGAAGAGAATTTCATGCGCGGAAAATCCGGTGCCCGGATAGGATCCTGGATGGTTGCGGTCCTGCTGTTCCTGACATCGTTCGGCTCCCATACTTCCCAGCAAAACTCGCCCAACCTCAGGCCGGTTCGGCCGGACGGATGGTCCGACGCCATCGTGGTTTCCAATCGCCAGGACGACAACGTCGACACCCGCGGCTTGATGGCTTCCGACCGCCTATACCTGGATTTTGCCGTGATCAACAGCGGCAGTTCTTCGGTCGTCGATGCTTTCCGGATCGACCTCTACATCGACGGCCGACTGCGGGACACCTTCGACGTTTCCGACTCCCTGGATCCTCAAGTCTACCGATTTCGCCAGGACTACCCCATCGGGAGACTGGGTGCAGGAACCCACACGCTCCGAGTCGTAGCCGATGCCGGAAATGTCGTGTCGGAGAGCGACGAATCCGACAACGAATTTACCAAGACCATAGTCGTCAGCGGCGACTGCCATTCCTTGACGACCCGGGTTTCGCCACAGGGAGCCGGAACCCTGATTTCCGGCCGGGAGCCCAACTGCGGCAGCGCCAACATCAGTTTTAGCGGACTATCCACGGGCGACGAAGATCCCGATCGGAAGCTTGGCATCGCCGGGGAACCACTGGAAAGAACCCGGAGGGACAGGGCTTTTGCGGTCCTGAGGGAAAAGGTCCGGACGGAAGGCAGCGTGAGGGTGATCGTGGAATTGAAGACCGAGGGGAGTCCTGCCGTCTCTGCCGCGAGCCGTCCGACCGATGCCAGGACTCCCTCGCCCCGGATAGCTCTGGCCCAACAGACCCTGTTGAATCGAATGATTCGTCACAACCTGTCCTCCGTCCGCCAATTCAAGTTCATTCCCTATATGGCGATGGAAGTGGACAGGGCGGCACTGGAAAGTCTGGCCGAGGGCACTGAAGTCGTCGGCATCGAAGAGGACAGCGTCGTCAGTCCGGTTCTGCGGGAAAGCACGCGGATGGTGGGCGCTTCCAATGCCTGGAGACAGGGGTACGAGGGCGCGGGCCAAACCATCGCCATCCTGGACACCGGAGTGGACGGGAATCACCCGTTTCTGAAGGGCAAGGTGGTGTCCGAGGCCTGCTATTCGGGTTCCGACCGGTTCGCATCGTCGCTCTGTCCTGGAGGCGAGAGAGAGTCGATCGGCTTGGGATCGGCAATGCCCTGCTCCTTCACCGGTTGCTTTCATGGGACCGCGGTAGCTGGCGTCGCTGCCGGAAAGGGAGCTGATTTCTCGGGCGTGGCCCCCGAAGCCCGCATTATCGCCATCCAAGTGTTTTCGCGCTGCAGCAGCGGAGGGGACTGCATAGAGTCGTTCAACAGCGATTGGATCGCCGGGCTGGAGCGAGTTTTCGAACTCAGCACCAGCTTCGACATCGCGGCCGTAAACATGAGCTTCAGCACCCCCTTTATCTTCCCGGAGAACTGCGATTCAACAATCTCCCCGGCCGCGACAGCCGCCATGGGTAATCTGCGTGCCATTGGAATCGCATCCGTGGTCGCTGCCGGCAACGACGAGTCGTCGAGGGGCATCGGCTTTCCCGCCTGCGTCTCCAGGGCCGTCAGCGTGGGATCGACCGACATCGGCAACGGCCAGACCACTTCGGATGCAGTCTCCGAGTTTTCGAACAGCGCCCCCGTACTGGATCTGCTGGCCCCGGGCAGATCCATCACCACGTCCGTCCCCGGGGACGGATTCGCCGAGTTCAACGGCACCTCCCTTTCCGCTCCACATGTTGCCGGAGCCTGGGCATTGCTGAAGTCCAAGGCTCCCGCAGCAAGTGTGCCCGAGCTGCTGTCCGTTCTCGACAGTGCCGGCATACCTGTCTTGGATCCTCGAAACAACCTCATCAAGCCCCGCATCCAGATCGATGCCGCCCTCAACAGGATCGTCCGGGAACTCCCCTATACCTCCGGCACCCGCATGACACTGACCGCACAGCCCAATCCCGGTTTTCGCTTCCACAGTTGGCGAGGATGCGACTCTGCGTCGGAAAACCGGTGCACCGTCCAAATGAATGCCGCCAAAAACATCGTGGCCGTCTTTCAACCCATTACAGTCGACCCGGACCTCGTCATCACTTCACTGGTGGCTCCCCCCACGGCCACGATCGGCGGCGAGGTTGCCATTTCCTCCGAGATACGCAATCAAGGACGTACCGCTGCCGGCCCGTTCCGTCTGGGGTTCTATCTGTCTGTCGATCCCATCGTCACGACCGAAGACACCTGGTTTGCGGCCTGTTCCTACGATTCGGGACTGGCGGTGGGAGAATACGAGCTCTGCAACCGGTCCTTTCCCCTTCCGCAAAGGGTTGGCCCTGGAAACTACTTCCTGGGAGCCATCGTGGACGATCTGGACCAAGTAGCTGAGAACAGCGAAACCAACAATGTGAGAGCATCGGACTCCAGGCCCATCGAGGTCCTGGCTCCCACGCTGAGCTCACGGTCGTTCGTTCCCGTCATCCTGACAGCTTCGGGGCTCAACGACTCCTTCTTCACTTCAGAGTTGACTCTGACCAACCGGGGAACTCAAGAGGCACGCCTCGAATACACCTATGAGGCCCATAGGGGAGGGGGAAGCGGTGTGGCTTTCGATGTCATTCCTCCAGGCCAACAGGAGATAGAGCCCGATGCCTTCAAATATCTCAGGAGACTGGATGTCCCCTTATCCGAAACCGGCAACCGTCTCGGAACCCTGGGGATCGAGGTTTCAGGATCTTCCCGGCTGGGTGTTCTGGTCCGGACCACCACGGCTGTGCCCGAGGGGCGCGCCGGGCTGGCCTATCCCGCAATTGACGGTGAAAGGGGATTCCAGGAACCGGTCTACCTGTGCGGCTTGCGCCAGAACTCCCGGGACCGCTCCAATGTTGCCCTCCAGAACATGGGGACCATGGCCGAGGGAACGATCACCTTGAGAACGACCGTGTTCTCAGGAGTTCCGGGCGAAGGCGCCGCCAGGGCTCTGCGGGACGTGACCTTGGGACCCGGAGAATTTCACCAGTATTCGCCGGTGTTGGGGACCGTCACCAACGGCTACGTCAGGGTGGAGCGGGTCGATGGCGAGGCCCGGTTCTATGCCTACGGCGTGATCAACGACCAGGCCAACTCCGACGGTTCCTTCGTATTTCCGGTCACGGCCGCATCAATCGCAGGCAGCGTGCGCCAGACCCTGCCTGTGATCGTGGAGACAAATGAGTTCACCAGCGAGCTGACGGTTACGAACTTCTCGGCGGACGCAAAAACCATTCAGTTCAGCTTCGTGAGCAAGGGGCTGAGCACAGCCGACCATACGGCCCGCTTCAACCTGACGTTGGCAGCCGGCCGGCAACGGATCATCCCCGACGTCATCGACACGGAAATTCGCCGCAAGAGCGTCGAGGGCGTGGGCGAGGCCAGGGGCGGACTGGCTGGAGCTCTGTTCGCTACAGTCGAGAGCGGCGACATGAGCGGAATCGTGATCGGGGCCCGCACCAGTTCCTCGGACGGCCGCGGCGGGCAATACGGCGTGTTCTACAACGCGGTGCCCGACGGGGCCGCCTTCGAAACCACTGCCTGGATCGATGCCCTGCAGCAAAACGAAGAGAACCGCAGCAACCTGGCACTGGTCAACACCGGAGAAGTCGACGATAGCGAGAGTGTCTTCAGCATCGATGTCTTCGATGGGGATACGGGCCTGCCGGTCAGGACGATTACCGGCACGACAGTTCCGGCCCGGGGATGGCACCAGATCAACAACATTCTGCGGGAGTACGCGGAGGGAACCACCCAGGGATATGTGCGGATCCGCAAGACCTCCGGCAACAACCCATTCCTGGCCTACGGCGTTATCAACGACGGCGGCAGCCCGGGAGAGCGCAGCGGCGACGGGGCCTATCTGGCGGCCCGAGACTAGTGTTCGGTCTCGTCCCGTTGGGCCCCGGAAAACACCACTTCCGAGAAACATCCCGTCGGACCGGGAACGGCAGGGATGGCCCACGATGATTCCGCCAGCGGCGATTACGCTTTCATCCCGAAAATCCCGGGGAACATGGTTCCGGTCGGCGGCTCACCAACCGCGGTGTCATTTGCCGCTGCCCCGGTCCCCTGCTAAACTGGTGCCGTGGAGGACACGGGGGAAGCGGGTGGTCCGGTGAACAGGTTTGCACTGATTTGCTTTTACGGCTTTCTCCTGCTGGCCGTCAACGGTGCCTACCTCTGGCCCCACGCCCAGCCCCACCTGTTCTACATTTCCAACCTGATATTGCACCTGGGTCTGGGCCTGGTCCTGACCGCAATCGCTCTGGGATACCTGCTGACCCGCTTCAGAAGGATGATCCCGGTGGCCCGCTGGGCGCTGGTCTGTTTTCTGGCCAGCTCGATTCCGGCCCTGGCGCTGCTGGTCGTGGGCAACACCCAACCCCATCGCTGGATCCTCCACTCCCACATCGGCCTGGCGCTGCTGGCCTTTGTCCTGGCGGGTGTTGCCGTTCAAACCTACTGGAGAGAGAGCTATCGCCTGGGGCCCGTGGGAATGGCGCGCAGGCGCTATGGCCTGGCCGCGGCGCTGCTGGTGTTGATCCCGGCAAGCCTGGCCGGCTACCAGCGCTACATCCCGGACGAAGCCGACCGCATCCGCAACCCGACCCGCACGCCGCTCTCCATGGAAGAGGAAGGAGACGGACCGGAGAGTCCCTTCTTTCCCTCCTCATCCACCACCACCAGCGGCGACCTGATTCCCTCCGATTTCTTCATGACATCCCACACCTGCCAGCGGTGCCATCCCGATATCTACGAGCAGTGGTACTCCTCCATGCACCACTTCTCCTCCTTCAACAATCAGTGGTATCGCAAGTCCATCGAGTACATGCAGGACGTGGTCGGCACCCGGCCCTCCAAGTGGTGCGCCGGCTGCCACGACCATGCCGTGTTCTTCAACGGGAGATTCGACACCCCCATCCGGGAGCAGATCGACACCCCGGAAGCACAGGCCGGTCTGGCCTGCACCTCCTGCCACTCCATCGTCGGGATCACCAGCAGCATGGGAAACGGGGCGCTGGTCATCGAGTATCCCCCCCTGCATGACATGGCCACCAGCGACAATGCTTTCCTTCAGTGGCTCCACGATTTTCTGACCATGGCCGATCCCGGCCCTCACAAGAAGGTCTTCATGAAGCCCTTCCACAGGAAGGACACCGCCGAGTTCTGCTCGAGCTGCCACAAGGTCCATCTGGATTCTCCGGTGAACCACTATCGCTGGCTGCGTGGATTCAACGACTACGACAACTGGCAGGCCAGCGGCGTTTCCGGCCAGGGGGCCCGCTCCTTCTACTACCCGCCCCAGCCCCGCAAGTGCGTGGACTGCCACATGCCCCTGGTGGACTCCCACGACCTGGGGAACATCGACGGCAAGGTCCACTCTCACCGGTTCCCGGGCGCCAATACGGCCGTGCCCCTGGCCAACCAGGACCAGGAGCAGCTCCAGACCACCATCGATTTCCTGCAGGACAAACAGGTCGGCATCGACATTTTCGCCATGGCCTTGGGCGACCCGGTGGAGGCGGCCGAAACTTCCGGCCGGACCGGCGCCAGCCTGCAACTCTCCAGCACCTTTGCGGTGGGCGAGGAGTCGGAATCCTTCGGTGCCCGGGGCATGGTCACCACTCCTCCACTCAAAGTGGTGGCGCCCCTGGACAAGATTGGGGCCACCGTGCGGCGCGGGGATTCGGTGCGGGTGGACGTGGTGGTGAGAACGCTGAACGTCGGCCATTTCTTCCCCGGCGGAACCGTGGACGCCTTCGACGTCTGGGTGGAGCTTCAGGCCGTTGACGACCGGGGGCAGGTGATCTTCTGGAGCGGCCGAGTGGAGGACAACGGAGAGGGTCCCGTGGAAGAGAGCGCCCACATGTACCGGGCCTACCTGCTGGACGAGCACGGCAACCTCATCAACAAGCGCAATGCCTGGGCGGCCCGTTCCACCTTGTATGTCCGTCTGATCCCCCCCGGAGCCGCCGACACGGTGCGGTTCCGCCTCAAGGTGCCCGAGAGCAGCGGCGACAGGATCACGCTCACGGCCAAGGTGAACTATCGCAAGTTCAGTTGGTGGAACACGCAGTGGGCCTACGCCGGCATCCGGGACCCGACCCACCTGGACTTCGGACTGGACAAGGGCTACGACGACGGGCGCTGGATCTTTGAGGGGGACTTGTCCCAGGTCTCGGGCAAGCTCAAGGAGATCCCCAGGCTGCCCATCGTGGTCATGGCCGAGGACCGTACCGAGTTGAAGGTCCTGGACCGGCGCGCCGAGCCGCCGGAGCTGGAGTCCGCCATGGACCGGGACGACCTGATCCGCTGGAACGACTACGGGATCGGTCTCCTGCTGCAGGGAGACCTCAAGGCCGCCGAGCAGGCCTTTCTGACCGTCACCGAGCTGGACCCGGGATTCGCCGACGGCTGGGTGAACGTGGCTCGGGCGCGGGTGCGGGAGGGCAACACCGAGGGTGCTCAGGGGGTGCTGCGAAAAGCGCTGGAGGTGGATCCGGACCTGGCCAAGAGCCACTACTTCTACGGCCTGACACTAAAGACCCAAGGAAAGTACGACGAGGCTCTGGTCCATTTTCGACGTGCCCTGGCTCAATATCCCCGCGATCGGGTGGTCAGAAACCAGGCCGGTCGCATTCTCTTCCTGAAGCGGCAGTACGCCGAGGCGGTCAAGGAATTCCTCCAGGTCCTGGAGGTGGACCCGGAAGACCTGCAGGCTCACTACAACCTGATGCTCTGCTATCGAGGGCTGGGCCAGAAGGAGTTGGCCGAACGGGAAGAACAACTCTATTTGAGATTCAAGGCCGACGAATCCTCCCAGTTCATCACCGGACCGGTGCGGCGGCTTCACCCCGAGGCCAACAATGAACGCCAGCCCATTCACGAGCACGGGTCCGCCCCGCTGGAGCCGGGGCTGACCGTCGACAAGAGTTACTCTACCAGCCTGGTTGCGGCTCCCGCGGCCGACTCCGATTCATGATCCCTTCCATGCCATGCGGTAGCGCTGAAGGCGGCGGGCCAGGACGCCCCGCCCTGCTCGTCCTGTCCCTGTTGGTGCTGGCCCTGCTCTGCCGGCAGGTGGGGCTGCAGGCCGGCGGCAACTCCAAACCCTTCCCGGTGGAGTTCCTCAATGCCACCCTCGAGGCAGGGCTGGCCTTTGAGCACAACAACGGCGCCTTCGGGAAAAAGTACCTCCCTGAAACCATGGGTTCGGGAGCTGCCTTCCTGGACTACAACAACGACGACTGGCAGGACATTCTGCTGATCAACGGCAAGAACTGGCCGGGGCGCCAAGGCCGCCGTTCCACCATGGCCCTCTACCTCAACAACAAGGACGGGACCTTTAGCGACATGACCCGCAAGGCCGGGCTCGATCTTGAAATCTACGGAATGGGATGCGCTGCCGGCGACTACGACAACGACGGCTGGGTAGACCTGTACGTGAGCGCCCTGGGCCCCGATAAACTCTTTCGCAATCAAGGAGACGGCACTTTCGAGGATGTCACTCGCAAGGCCGGCCTGAGAAACCCCGAATTCGCCACCAGCGTGGCCTGGTTGGACTATGACCGGGACGGCAACCTGGACCTGCTCGTCACCAACTACGTGGAGTGGTCCATCGAAACCGACATCCGCTGCAGCCTGGACGGCGTCAACAAGTCCTACTGCACCCCCGAGTCCTATCCCGGTGTTTCCTCCCGGCTCTACCGAAACCAGGGCGACAGCACCTTTGCCGACGTCACCCGCAAGGCCGGACTGCTGGACTCCAGCAGCAAGGCACTGGGGGTGGCCGTCTTCGACGCCGACGACGACGGATGGCCGGACCTGCTGCTGGCCAACGACACCCAACCCAACAAGCTCTACATCAACCGGAAAGACGGCACCTTCAGGGACGAGGGGATCTCGGCCGGCGTGGCCTTCAGCGAGGACGGGACCGTCCGGGGGGCCATGGGGGTGGACGCGGCCGACTACGACGGATCGGGACTGGCCAGCCTGGTTATCGGCAACTTTTCCAACGAGATGCTGAATCTCTACCACAACGAAGGCCAGGGGCTGTTCGTGGACGACGCTCCCACCTCCGAGGTGGGGCAGTCAAGCCTGCTGACGCTGGCCTTTGCCTGTTTCTTCTTCGACTTCGACCTGGACGGCAAGCTGGACATTTTCGTCGCC
>JAPVWS010000365.1 GCA_027493295.1 Candidatus Versatilivorator vitaminiformans
AAAAGCACCCAGGCTGGCGCCTACGGTCAGCGCAGTCTGTTTCGCCCGCTTGGCCGCCACGTTTTCGTTAAGGTCTCGCCCCTCGATCCGGGAAACGGCTGCTCGCGGGATCTCCATCTCTCCCTTGGGGTAAGCCGCCTGGTGGCTGCTCTTCTTGACCTTTACGACGAGGCCGTCGTTCGTGACCTTCCGGACGCGGCCCTCTAAGCGGGCTCCCTCAACCAATCGGAGCACGACCGTTTTGCCCTGGATCAGGGTCCCCAGGTCACTCTCCCGGACTTGCGGACGCTTTTCGGGCTCCGCGCCCAGCACACTCCCGCTCAGCATCAGAAACACCACCAGTAGGCTAAGACTTCGCTGCCACTTCATTTCCCGTCCCTCCAGAGTGGAAGAAGGCAGAATCGGTCACTGGGACCGTGAGGATTCAATGCGCTGCGACAGCCCGGCGGCAAGCTTCTGGGCCACGGCCACCTGCTCGGTGGTCATCTTCTCTTGAAGCGCCCTGTCGGCCGCCTGCCCTGTCGGGGAGTCACTGGCCTCATTGTCGGATGCGATCTTCAACCATGTGTAGGCCATGACGTAGTCCGTCAGAATCGAATACTCTGCCGGATATTCATCCGAGTACAGGATCCAGAGTTGCAGTTGAGCCGAGTCGTGGCCCTGCTCAGCCGCTCGGGTCAACCAGGTCCGCGCCTCCAGCACTGATTTGGAACGCTCCTCCCCTCCATATCCGTGTGCCCTGTCGAGAATGATCATCCCAAGTTGGTGTTGAGACTCAGGGATTCCCCGAAGGGCGGACTCGACGATGGTCCTGATCTGCTTTGCGGAGTCCTCGGCCTCCTGCACAATCTCGGCAGCGACCGTGCCCGGTGCGGCACCGTTGGCGTAGAAGGTTCGGTCCTCGCGATCGGTTGTTCCGCAAGCTGTTAGCGCACCGGCAAGGACCGACACGACCCCCCACGCCTTCTGTCCGGTTCTCATGTTGCCTCCTTACGCTGCGGTCCTGTCCTATCGACACCACTGCCTGCTGCTTTTCGCAGAAACCTGCACTTACTTCGAATGCGATCATTGGCTTCATACCCCTATAAACAGTCGAAACGGGAATTTATTACAATTTTTTTTCAGAGGGGGCGTTCAGGACTGCCTGGAGGCGTGTGGCGGTTATGATCGAGCGCGCGCATCGATACGGCGCTTGAGCAGAGTGATGGCACGGTTCATGCGGACGGCGACATTGCCACGGGAGAGGTGAAGGCGTCGAGAGATCTCCTTGTTGGAGAACCCTTGGTAGAGACGCAGCTTGAGGACCTGGCGGTAGGTTCCCGGCAGCAGATCGATCATTTCCCTGAGCAGAACAAGCAGCTCTCGTTCCTGGACATCCTCCGCCAGACTGTCATCGCCGGCAATCCGCTTGGCGAGGGGTAGAAAGCGGCGGGAGCAGCAGGCAATCCAGGCTTCGCTGTCGCCTTCAAGCAGAGGGCAGTCTTGAGCGGCCTGCTTGAGTTCCGGAGTGGGAAGAATGTGGAAATCGTCGGATATCGATTTCTTCAAGGCTGACACCTCCGATCCTCGCCCTGAATCGTCAGCCACGCCCACGAGATGCAGTGTTCGATGGCCTCCTCCTGGCCCTTTGCCTCGGTCCCGGCGCCGGAGAAGTGGAGCGGATCGATGGCAACTTCCAGGAGTGGCCGTCCCTGGTTGATGTTCCGGATCACGGTCACCGTAGCCAACTTCTCCACGGGTCCTTCGATGGTCTGCCAAAACAGATCTGCCTGGAGCTGGCCGTTTTCGACCTGGGCTGACAGGCCCCACTGCTTGGGGGCCAGCGAAACGCGCCGGCGGGGCTCAAGCGCCCGATACAGGGCAGGCTTGAGCCGATTCAAGATTTCCAGGCCAACCCCGTCCCCGGAGCCCTCTGCCTCGTCGCCCGCCTCAATCCTGACCACGGCCAGATCGAGCGGGGCGATGGTGACTTCCGGAACGGCCTGGCCCTGGCCGGCGCTCCGGATCACGGTCATCGTGGCCAATTTCTCCACGGGCCCCCGGGTCATCTGCCAGAACAGATCTGCCCGGAACTGCCCGACCTTGATCCGGGCCGCCAGCTGCCACCGCGACGGGTGCAGGGAAACACCTCTGCGGGGATTGCGTGCCTGCTTCAGCAAGCTATTGAGTCGCTTCCAGAGGAACTCGCCGACCCTGGGCACGATCACGTCAACGTGCCCTCTCGGCGTGGCAGGCCTTGTTTTCCGAAAGTCGCGGGTCACGTCCTGCTCCGGCAAGTGTTGCGCAGACAACCTCAGGAACGACCGGGACCGGTCGCAGCGTCCTGCCGGCGACAGCTCGGGATCAGAAGCGCAGCCGCAGGCCCGCCGCTGTATGAACGCCGCCTGCCGTAACCGGGTTCCCCCGGTCCGCCAGATCAACCCCTGCCCGGCTGAACCGGATCAAGCCACCGACTCCGACAAACCTGGAGAAGTAGAACGCGATGTCCACGCCTGCATGGAAGCCGATTGCGGAGCCTTCGTGCTTCTGCGCCGTCGATAGGCCCAGCATAACCGTGTCGTACGGGTACTCCTGGGTGAAGTCCACCCCGGTCAGGAATTCCTGTGAAACCCGGAAAAACGTCGGCCCGCCAAACAGTGCAATCTCAACGGCCTCACCAGCCGGTACGGTCCACCGCGCGTGCAGGTGCACGGCGGTCTCCTCGCGCCTGATGCCCCCATGCGTCCCTTCGACCTGGCGGAACCGGTCGAAGTGAAGCGGGTGAGGCAGCCGAGCACTAAAGCTGACCGTCTCCGGACGAGAGAAAATCGAGACTCCTGCGCCGACTCCGAACTGCCCCACCATGGGAGCGGTAGCGGTAAAGTCGAACAGGCCGCCGCCACCGCCGGGATGTCGGGCCTGGAGCTGGCCCTGTTCCGGTCCAAACAGCGCGTGGTCGAAAGCAACCGAGTGCGGAAAGCCCTTCGACCCGAACTGCAAGCCCGCATTGACGCCGACGAACCTACCGATGGGCTCTGCGGCTGCACTGCCGCTTGCGAGCACGACAAGCCAGGCAAGCGTCGTGAGATATCGGTTCATTGTCGGAGCTCCGGCAGGCCAACGGCGTTGACCGGCTGGCAAAAAACAAGCTATGGTCATAGTATACACGGCAGGGATCAACCTGACCGATCCCGCCTCCTGAACCATCGGTTGAACACGATGCCTCGCACAACTCCCAGATGGACTCTTTCCTCTGCCCTGGTTCTGGCCACGATTGCGATCGCAGCCGCAGCCGGAGAGGCCGCGCAACTGCGCGGCGGCGTCTCGCTAGCGGTCGGACACCGCAATGTAGATGGCTTGGGACGATGGGATACAGCCATCGACCGGATGACGCGAACCGGCGACCTGGTCGTCACGACGCGCCTGCGCGACCGCGAGTTCCCGGGACGCACCCTGGAATACCTCATTCAGACGGTGGACGGCGTTCCTGTCCACGGCAGCGCCATCTCCCGTCAGCTCGACGTCGACGGTGTCACACGGTCGTTGCTCGGAACGCTGCACCCGCCGATCGACATCAACACCACACCGGCGCTGTCGGCAGCCGAGATCGTTCACCTCCTCGAATACACCCACAATAAGCGAATCGTCGCGGGCCGCCAGCCGGCCCTGGTCGTCCTGCCGCTACCGGACGGCACCTACGCCCTGTCGTATCGCCTCGCCATGAGCGACGGGCGCTTCTACTTTGCCGACGCCGGCAATGGCCGTATCCTGCGCGCCGTCGACGCGTTCAGGCGGCAGTCGGCGGTCGGCAGCGGCAACGACTACCGAGGCCTTCGGAAGAAACTCAGCACGACGCGGGATGGAACCGGGTTCCTGGCCCACGACCGCCTCCGGCCCGCAGAGATCGTCACCCTCGACGCCAGATTCAACTTCCATCGACTCGACCGTTTAATAACCGGCCACTTCATTGACGATCTGCCAGCCGTCTCTCCGGTATGGAACGCGAACGATGTCGCAGTCGACGCAGACAACGACTGGGACGACCCAGCCGTCGTCGAGGCCCATGCCTACACGGGCTGGACCTACGACTACCTCTACGCGCGGCACGGCTGGCAGGGACTCGATGGGGCCAACGGACGTATTCTCAGCATCGTCAACGTCGACTTCGGTGGTCCCAACGCCTTGGCAGCTCCGCCTCCGTTCGGCCCGGAGGGCACTGGCGTATACGTGTACGGCCGGGCGTCGGACGAAGCGGGCGAAGAACCGGTCACGTCGCTCGATATCGTCGCCCACGAACTGATGCACGGCGTGACCCACTTCTCCGTGAGCCGGCGCACCGGAAACCCGCTCGGACTCGACACCGACATTCCCGCCAGCACGCGGCTCGGCCCGGAAAGCTTCACCGATGAGAACGGCAACACCTTCACGTGCGACGACGGCTGGTGGTGCATCGACGGCCGATTCGTCCTGGGCTCGGCTCAGGGCTCGGCCGTCAACGAGGCCTACTCCGACATCGTCGGCAAGTCCGTCGGGTTCTTCCACGAGGATGCCGGCGCCACGGCCAACTACCACACGGGCAGCGATCAGACATTCGACTTGGGGCGCTCGCTCGCCAACCCCGGCTCCATCAACATCCTCGACGGCTTTCCTTATCCGGATGCGTACCAGAACCGCTACGAGTTCGCCGTCGCCCGGCTGACCACCACCGACGTGTGCAACCCTCCTCCCTGCGAGGACGCCGACCCTCCACCCCGCATCGACGCCGTCGAAGAGGAGGAAGATGAGGTCGAGCAGGAGTACTCCCGTTTCGTGTTCGTCAACGGGCGGTTCGCCTTCTCTCTCGGGCAATACGGCTACGGCGGCGAACACTGGAACTCAACGATCCTGAGCCATGCCTTCTATCTCGCCATCGAGGGCGGCACGAACCGGACCACCGGCCTGAGCGTCCAGGGCGTCGGGGACGCCGGGCGCGCCGAGGTCGAGCGGATCTTCTTCCGCGCCATGACGGATCTGATGCCGGCAGCGACATCGCTGCCGCACGCGGCCGAGGCCATTCGCCAGGCCGCGGCCGATCTCTCCCCCGGCGGCGAGGCGCAACGGGCCGTTGCGCAGGCACTGATCGCCGTCGGCCTGCCACCGGCCCAACCTGTCACCGAGGCATCACCCGCCCGTTAAGCGCCAGCCACCTCCGGGAGGCAGGAGCGGCCCCGGGCTCCTTGGGTGTTGTCCATTATGCTGGCTGTAGGCCGGCAACCCGGTTGGCTTATGGATTCCTGGCGGCCTCGATGCGCTGTAGCAGCTCGCCGGCGAGTGTTTGGGCCTGGGTGAGTTGGTCCGGGGTCATTTTCGATTCGAGGTACTGCGTCCGGCTTCTGCGCCCCGGATTGGTGACGACGGTAGGCTGGCACAGCCACGCGTAGGCCATTACGTAATCGCGCGGCACGCCCCTGCCTTCGATATAGCCCCCGGCCAGGGCGTCTTGAGCTTGGTAGTGTCCTTGCTCGGCAGCTTTCCGGTGTCGTACACTCTCCCCAGGTAGTATTGACCGAGTTCGTCGCCTTGTCCGGTAGCCTTCCTGTACCACGGCACTGCTTCCCGGTGGTTCTGGGGCACCCCTTTGCCGTACTGATGCATTCGGCCCAAGTCGCTTTGAGCCTCGGCGTGCCCCTGCGCGGCAGCCTCCCGATACCACTTCATGGCTTCCCGCTGCCACGTCGCGGCCTCGCTGCCCCGCTCATGGATTCGGCCTAGTTCGACTTGAGCCTCGGCGTGTCCTTGCGCGGCAGCGAGGCGGAGCCAGACTTCCGGGTTTTCTGGACTGTCTTTGGTGTCCAGGTTGAGTGCCAGCGAGTATTGAGCGGCAGGGTGCCCTTGCCGGGCAGCCTTCCGGTACCACTCCACCGCTTTCCGGAAGTCCCGCGGAACACCTTCGCCATGGGCGTACCGTTGGCCCAGGGCGAATTGCGCCCAGGGGTCTCCTCGCTCAGCGCGGCGTGTGAGGGCGTCGTGACAGCTGGCCAGCAGGCCAAGGGCGGCGAGGCCGACCAACAGGCTGGCCTTCTTGCCGGACCGGGCCTTTCGTGGTCCCGGGTCCGGCTGTGACAGTGTGGGCCATGGGATCATCGGCTCTGCCCTATGCCCTTGGGAACTGACACTGGGAAAGGAGACAGTCTAACCGATGGGTGCTTGCGCAGGGTAACGGTTTGCTATGAGTCGGGGGCCAGCAGCCCGTGGAAAAAACAGGTCTCCAGCCGTTTTTCCCGTCCCTGCCGGTAGGCAATAAAGGTTCTTCTGGTCTTGGGCATGGGGTCTCCATGCCCCCAGCTTCACGCTTGTTGAAGGCTTTCAGCGTATCGAAGAGGGCGGTGGTCCCGGTGTTTTCCCGTGCTTGGAGATTAGCAGACTCTCTCAGAGGCACAGACTCGTCTTCTGTGGAGTCATCCCGATCCCTTGGGCCTCTTTACTCCAAGGGCTCGGTTTCTTCCCCCGACCCTTGGGCCAGGTAACGCGCCCAGTCCTTCATCAGGATACCCCGGCGCTCGAACAGGGCGGAGCGGGCATAGGCCGCCTCGCTCACCTCCCGGGGATTGTGGTCCCTCTCCTCGCCTGCCCCAGTCCCTGAAACGGTCCAGGGCATAAGCGGCAACCCTTCGCCAAAAAGTCGCACACGCCGATTGGGACACCGTTGAACGCTTTGGCAGCCTCAATCCCGCCCTCAAGAAGATCACACAGCTCGCCCAGGAAAGCCCGGTGTCAAATGGCGATGGAATGATCGACGATTTCCGCCCCCGGGGGTCAAGCTCGTGGCGTCATATGGGTGTCCGCCTTACAAACGCGGGGTCGGACACTTGGGCCGGACATGATTTCAACGACCACAACGCCTCTCTCTCGGAGGGCGGAGCCCTCGCCGTTGTGGTCGAAAGCTGCTCCGAAACGCGGCACTGGAAACGGGACAGCACGGATCTCCCGAGTTTCTTGCGACCAACCGAAGCGAGGCTTTGCCTCGCGTGTCCCCTCCTCGCCCGGCGCCGCGCCGCGCCGCACGGGAGGGGTGCTGGTGGTGGGAGCGACCCCCGGCTTTTCGCCGCTGATGCGCCACGAGAGGGGGCAAGGCCGGACAAGCCTCCGGACACCTTGCCCACCTCTTTTCGGGGGTCGCTCCCACCCCAGAGATCCCTGGCGGGAAGGCCATCCGGCGCTGCCGAGTTCAGGGCGGATCAACCGATCCGTCTGACCCTCGACTCCCGCCAGCCAGATAGCCGGCCCAGTCATCCATGAGCCGGCGCCGGCGCTCGAACAGGTCAGAGCGGGCATAGGCAGCCTCGACACGGTTCTGGACTACATGGGCCAGGGCCGCCTCTATCACCTCACGGGGGTGGTCCGTCTCCTCGGCCGCCCAGTCCCGGAAGCTCGACCGGAACCCGTGCGGCACGGCTGAAATCCCCTGCTCGCGGACCAGCCACCGCAGCTCCTTGTCATTGAGCGGCCTCCCGCCCCGTCGGGTGAACACCAGAGGACCGACTCCCTCGCCCAGTCTCCATCGCTGCCTGCACCGACCGGATAGCCGCAGCCACCTCCCGATGGGGCAAGGCTCGCATGTGCTCGGTAACGTCGTGTTGGGGACCCAGGACCGGTCCGATCCTGTCGCAGGGGTTGTCAAGGCGGTACTCCATGGCCACGGCCCATTCCAGAACCACACGCAGCCGCTGTCGCACCCGCCGGGCGCTGGAGGCCTTCCGGTGCCAGATAGGGGTGAGGATCTCAAGCAGATCGGCGCTGGTGACCTCTGAGACCGGCATCTTGCCGATGCGCGGGAAGGCGTATCGCCTCAGGCTGGCCATCCACTCGCGGTGGTGACGCCGGCCGCGCCAGCCGTCCCGCTTCTGTTCCAGCACACGCGAGGCGGCGTCGGCGAAGGTGGGGATTCCCTCGGCCCGTCGTTTCTCGGCAAGAGGATCTCCGCCCTCACGAGCGAGCTTGCGGTTAGCCAGGGCCTTCTCCCTGGCCTCGGCCAGGGGGACCAGGGCGACGCTGCCGAGACCGAGCTCCCGGCGGCGGCCCCGGACGACGAGGCGTTGAATCCAGCTGCGTGTTCCGCTGGGCTGGACGAAGAGGTACAATCCGTTTCCATCGGCGTGCCTTCCAGGCGGAGCGGAGCGCAGGAAGGCGGCCGAAAGGGCGTTGCTGGGGTGACGGCCGGTGGGCTTGGTTTTGAGTCGGTTAGGTGCAAAGTCGGTTACAGTATCCATCCCCCTATTATATGGGGGATGGCAGTGGATTTCAAGGGATGTTCGTAGTAAGCCAAGCCACGACAGAACTCAGATAAGATACTCATAACTAACACATTTATAGACTTTACTGGACGACGATAAACATCACTGGAATATATAGGGCCGTTGCGGCGGCGACAGCAACCGTCCCCGATGTTCGACCCCGATCAAACCAGAGCCCACCCCAGCACCTATCCTCAAAACTCCCCTGAAAAAGTCACCGAAGGCCCGCCACCCGAACACCATCTGGTAAACTGTGGCTGACCTGCAGGCGGCCCGCAGTGCGGGCCTGCCGCACCTCTTCGATTGCCACGGGAGAACTGAGAGACGTGCTCAAACAAAATGATCGCAAAGACCGCATCGTCGAAACCGATTGGGCCGGGATGACCCTGGGAGAACGCATCGAGCACCTGGAGGTGGAAGGCTACCTGGTCCTCCCCGATCTGCTGGACCCCGACCACATCCGGCGCCTTCAGGCCGAAACCGCCAGGTTCGAGACCTTCCACGTCGACTACAGCGTCTATCAGAGGGGATGCCAGGATATCCAGTTCCGGGGCGGGGCCATCACCGAGCTGATCGCCCATCCGCCGCTCATTGACTTCCTCAAGGCCGTGTGCGGCCCCGAGCTGATCTTCATGAGCTATGACTACTCCCGCTCCGAGCCCGGCCATCCCGGAATCAGCCTGCACTGCGACGGACAGCCCTGGGGGTCGGAAATTTTCGGCTACGAGCAGAGCTGCCCCCGCCTGATTCGAGTGCTCTACTACCTGCAGGACCTCACGCCCGAAGTATCGGCCTTCAAGGTAGTGCCGCGTTCCCACTTGAGTTTTCACCACGACGGCAATCCCTACCTGCGCTATGACGCCCATCCCGAGCAGGCCATGGTCACCTGCCGGGCGGGCTCGGCCGTGTTGATAAACCAGAACGTCTTTCACGGGAACTACCCCAACATCGGCACCTACGCCCGGGAGATGCTGGGCCTCGCCTACCGCCCCTCCTGGGCCGGACCCAGCGACAAGATCGAGCCGTGGGACCCGGAGGAACTGGCCAAGGTGCCCCCCGACGTGCGGGAACTCATGGGCGACCCAAACACCCGCATCTGGCACTTCGAAGGGGGGAACAAACCTCCCAACATGGCCAATGAGGGACCCGGCATCGACGCCAGCCGCTGGGAGCGGAACAGCTAGACTCACCGACGCGGCCAAGACTTGAACCCCGGGAGGACTTATGGCACCCAACTGTCCGAAATGCCAAATTGAGTTGCCTCGCCAAGTGGTCCGGAAGGGATTCAAATTGGGCTCCCTGGAAAAGGCAGAGATCGCATGTCCCCGATGCCAACAGGTGCTCCGCATCACACCCAACAGGGCTGTGACCATCATGACGGTGGCCATGCTGCTGGCCGCTGTGCCGATAGCGCTTGTGGCCATCTTATTCCTGACCCCGCCGCGTATGGATCTGGCCGGCACGCTGTTTATACTGATTCTGTACCCCTTGACGTATTCCGCACTGCTGCTTGTCTTTTACCTGAAGCTGGCCCGGTTTCACGAAAAACGCTCGCCGTACTTCATCATGGGTTGACCAGCCCTTCCCCCACCCCCCAGAAACCACGGGGGCAAGGCCATCGATTACGCTCCGGAGTCCTGATCCCATGAACAGGAAATCATTAACTCGGCTTCTCGTCCTCCTGATCGCCCTCTCGGCCATTGCGGCCGCAATCGATCAAGAGGAGAGCGAGCGGAAGTGGCTCAGCATGAGCGGCACCGTCATCAAGACCCTGGAAGCCCTGCAGGCCCACAACGCCACCATGCCGCCCCCGCCGGCCGAAGCCCGCGACACCGGGCTCCGGCTTCGGGTGCTGACCTTCAACATTCACAACTTCAGAGGCTATCCGGAGGACCTTGGAACGGCCCGTTGGAAGAGCGACCCCCAAGAAAAGCTGGACATCCAGCTCAGGACCCTGGGGATGCTGGACGCCCACCTGGCTTCCCTGCAGGAATGCGACTATGACAAGCCCCTGCAGCTCCAGCTGATCGAACGACTGGGATACCTGGCCAGCTTCTTCCCAGCCTCCCACCACAAGCACTGCGCCGGCGCCACCCTGAGTCGATACCCGCTGCTGGACAACCTGAACCTGACCTTCCTGGAGATGGAGGGCCAGGTGGTCGTGAAGCGGTTTCTGGGGCGTTCCCTGGTTCGCCTGCCGGGGGGACAGGAGATCCTGATCTACGGAGGACACTACGATCCGGTCCCCGACGCCGAGATGGACCTCATCGAGGAAGTCTGCCGCCTGGACCGCGCCCTGAAACGCCCCATGATCTGGATGGGCGACTGGAACATTCAGCGGACCCACGTCCTCTACAAGCGATTCCACAAGATGGGCCTGGTGGATGGATTCGTCCACCTGGGCCTGCCCCATACCACCACCAGCCTCAAGGGAGACCGCACCCGGGGCGGCATCGACTACATCTTCTGCACGCCCGACATCGCCGACCGCCTTGAGTCAATCGAGATCGTGGCTCGCGGAGCGGCCGCCCTCGACCCCAACGACCCCAAAAGCATCGCCGCCAGCGACCACCTCCCAGTGCTGGCCGTGTTCCGATTCTAAGACCCCCGGGAGCGCGGGCGTCCCGCCCGCATCCTTATGTCTTTGGTCGTCGCTGATTCCCTGCGATGCTTCAGCCAGCCACCTGGTCGGCCTGGCCGGCAACCGCCAGGCCGACGGAAAGCCAGGGTGTGGCCCCGCTTCACTCCCCGCCGCGTCAGCCTTCGCTTGGCGGCTCGGCTTCGGTGATCCCCCCGGGAGCGCGGGCGTCCCGCCCGCAC
>JAPVWS010000366.1 GCA_027493295.1 Candidatus Versatilivorator vitaminiformans
GTTCCAGGCCCACCAACGAGGGGAACTCCGGGGGGGACCCGCTGCGGTCCTGCCGGTGGCAGCCGCTGCAATTCCAGCGGTAGAGCTGCCGGGCGGTGAAGGGACCGGCGGGCGTCTCCCTCTCCACCAGCCGCAGGATCCAGGCCATCTCGCTGGAATTTACGTACAACCGTCCCGATTCCGGATCGAAAGCCGCCCCGCCCCACTGCCCGCCTCCGTCGAATCCTGGAAAAAGAACAGTCCCCTCCAGGCTGGGAGGAGTGAACTGAGGTCCGTTGCGCAGCTTGCGGAAGCGCTTCAAGACCTCCCGGCGCGCTTCCGGAGTGCGATCGGTCAACAGGTCTTCCGTCAGAAGCTGGCGGGCGAACGGAGGCGGCTTGGCGGGAAGAACCTGCGTGGCGGCCAATCGCTCGCCCGGGACACCGGCGACCGGAACCTCGACTTCCCTGAGTGGGAACAGCGAGCGGCCGGTCTCCCGGTCGAAGGTGAAGACGTGCCCGGACTTGGTGATCTGGGCCACGGCGTCGACCAGCCTGCCCTTCCTCAACACCGTCACCAGGTTGGGCGGGGCCGGCAGGTCCCGGTCCCACACGTCGTGCCTGACCACTTGAAAGTGCCAGACCCGCTCGCCGGTCCCGGCCTTCAGGCAGAGCAACGAGTTGGCAAAGAGATTGTGGCCCGGACGGTTCCCGCCGAAAAAGTCGAAAGCCGCCGAGCCGGTGGGAACGTAGACCAGGCCGCGCTGCTCATCCAGGCTCATGCCGGCCCAGCTATTGGCCCCGCCGGCGGTCTTCCAGGCCTCCCCTGGCCAGGTTCGGTGGCCCGCTTCGCCCCGACGGGGAACCGTGTGGAAAACCCAGCGGAGCTTGCCGCTGCGAGCGTCATAGGCGCGAATGTCCCCGGGGGCGCTCGGCAGACTCTCACTCACCGTGCTGCCGAGGATGAGCAGGTCCCGGTAGACCACCCCGGGCGTGGTCAGCGAGACTGTGAGTGAATCGGGCGGCCGCCGCAGATGGCGCCTCAGGTCGATGGCTCCCTGATTTCCGAAGTCGAGGCAAGGCTTGCCGGTGGCCGCGTCCAGGGCATGGAACCGGTGCCAGAAAGAGAAGTAGATCCGCTCCTGGCCGTGCCCGCTCCAGTACATCAGTCCCCGAATGCGAACCCTGTCGCGGGGAGGCCCACCTGGAAGGGACGGCCGGAAGGACCAGATCTCCCTGCCGGTGGCCGCGTGTAGCGCGAAGACCCGCCCCCGGGGGCTGGTGGCATACAGCCGCTCGCCCACCACCAGGGGGTTGCATTGCATCTCCGAGCCGGGAAAGGCATCCCCCGTATCGTAGGTCCAGGCGACCCGCAACCGGTGCAGGTTGTTGCGGTTGATCTGAGCGAGGCGGGAGTAGCGAATCTGCCGGTTGCCGCCTCCGTAGGCGCTCCACCGGTCGTAGCCCCTCTTCGGCAGACCGCGGCCAGAGGGCTCCGACCAGGCGAGAGGGACCCAGGCGACCGAAGCCGCAACTGCCACAAAACAGGCGAGTCGTGCGCTAATGGCCATGGTCCCTGTCAGACGGAGCGAAGGGAATAGAGCCTGGCCCGGCGCATGCGAAAGCGCAACCGGACCGGCCGTCCCGTCCATGCGGAGAGGTCCGACTCTCCCCTCCAGGTGACGGTGCGGTCGAGGTGGTCGCCGGAGATGGGATCGCAGTCTTCGAAGGAGCGGCCGGGAAGGGCGGGAGCATGGGTCCTGCGGTTGTCCCGGGAGGCGTCGGCCAATTCCACCCGTATCTCCCCTCCGAACCGCGTCCAGGCGTTGAGCAGCAGGCGCGACCCGCCGAGAGCCAGGATCAGGGTCGAGCACCCGCCCAGCGCCTCCGCCTCCAGCGAGACGAACCCGTCCTGGCGCCAGTTCGCGGTCAACACGCCGGTCTCGGGACGGGAGTTGTCGAAGAAGACCTGGTTGTGGGAGCAGCGGCGCGGCGAGTAGGGCAGCGACCACTCCCCCGGGGTCAGGCTGACCAGGCCACAGCCGGCATAGGCGCCTCCCTCGGCTTCGGAACCGGGCTCACCCGCCGGAATGATCGGCTGCCGCAGGGGTCTTTGCCAACTGAGGCCGTCCCGGCTGGTCATCAGGTGCACTTCGGAGAAATCGCCCGAGTGGCGGTAGAAGGCCGGAAACATCAGGTGGGCGTCGGCTCCGGGCCAGCGGGCATAGGAGTTGGTGTCGGGGTTGTCGTGCATGTCGATCTCGACCAGCGGCCGGGGAGCCGGCCAGTGCTCGAAACGATCCGTTTCCGCGTAGCTGATGACCCGCCGGGCGTGGGAGGTGCCGTGCTCGTGGGCTGTCCAGCCTCTGAAGTAACCGACATAGACTCCCCGTTCCGGATCGAAGTCGACCACGCACTGGGTATCGCTGAGGTAGTTCGGGATCAGGGGCTCCTGGATCATTCTCCAGAGCAGCCCGTCTGAGGAAACCGCTCCGTAGACACAGAAGCGCCCCTGGTACGAACCCAGATGGACCATCTTGTATCGCTCGGACGGAGTCGCTGAAGGGTCCTTGAAGAAGGTTGCCCCATGGGCGTCCCGGCCCGGCGAGGCATCCAGCCCGAAGACCAGGTTGTTGCGGCGCGACCCCCGGTAGGTCACCCTCCCCAGTTC
>JAPVWS010000367.1 GCA_027493295.1 Candidatus Versatilivorator vitaminiformans
CTCCTGCACCGCCGCCTGCGTGATGGTCGACCGGACCGTCCCCGTGTCGAAGACGTTGTTCAAGCCGTCCAGCATGAAGGTATTGTTTCGCCCGCTGCCCCCCCCGATGCCCAGCCCTGAATGCGGCGTGACCACGATGCGGCCGTCCCGGTCATCCACCATGTCGTTGGTGCTGACCACTCCCGGCGTCAGCAGAGCCAGATCCAGGTAGTCCCGCCGATTGATGGGCAGGTTCTCGATGCGGACCGAGTCGATATGGTCGGCCTGGACCGTCTGATGGGTGTCGATCGCCGGACGCTCGGCGACGGCTGAAACCACGATGCTCTTGGTGGCCGTACCTAGCGTCAGCTCCGGCGAAAAGGCCGCCGTCTCTCCCACCCGCACCTCGAAGTTCTCGGCCACGTAGGGGAGAAAACCCTCTGCCTCGAAACGAAGCGTGTAGAGCCCCGGCATGACGTGGCTGAAGACATACTTTCCCAGCGGGGAGCTGACAGTTTTCCGCTCCACATCGCGTTCCTGGTCCAAGGCCGTCACGCTGACGCCCGGTATGACGGCTTGCGTCTGATCGAACACGTACCCTTGGATGCGGCCGCCCTTGGTCTGGGCTCCCGACAGGGAGGCGCCGGCCAGGACCATAATGACGGCTGCCGCCCATCGACGGCCCCAGGTGCAGAGTGGTGGTTTTAATCGCATCTCTTGGCTTCCTTCGTTGGCAGAACAGGGTTCTGACAAACAGAGTATTGTGTTGAATAACGGAATGCCTAGCTCTACATTCTACGGCCATAGTCAAGCGGGAGGCGGTTTTCTCACCGGATTTGTCCGTTTTTGGGGTATTGTTCCGCACAAAAGGAGTGCCTGTGGCCCGAAACCCCTTCCGGACCGGACTGCTGCAATGGGTCGCGACCGCCTGCATGGTGCTGGCGGCCCCCGCCACGGCAGCCGGCCAGGCCGAATTCCACTACCAGTACGGCAAGCTCGCCAACCCCTTCTCCGGCGCTCAGGAAAATACCTCCATCCTGACCGTGCAGCATGCGACCGGATGGAAGTTGGGAGACAGTTTCTTTTTCCTCGACATTCTCCACGACGGACTCCAGGACGGTTTCAACGACAAGGACCTTTACGGTGAATGGTACCCGACCCTGAGCCTCGGCAAGGTGTCCGGCAAGAAGTTCCAACTGGGACCGATCCGGGATATTTCCGTCATCGGCGGCATCAACTTCGGCGCGGACGCCAACGTCTTCAAATATCTACCCGGCGTGCGAGCCTCCTGGAAGGTGCCGGGCTTTGCCTTCCTCAACACCGACGTAATGGCATACATCGACGGGAACAGCGGCGCCGCCAGCGGTGGCGCGCCCCGGACCAGCAACAGCTTCACGGTCGACGTCAATTGGGCTCTGCCGTTCCGAGTGGGCGGCCAATCCTTCCTGATGGGCGGTCATGCCGAGTATGTCGGGGCGAGCACGGACGAGTTCGGCAACCGAGTCAAGGGGTGGGTTCTGGCGCAGCCCCAACTCACCTGGGACCTGGGCGCCGCCTTCGGAGCGGCAAACCACTTGCTGGTGGGAGTCGAGTACCAGTACTGGCGCAACAAACTGGGTGTGGAGAACGATGAGTACGCCCCGCAACTGCTGGTGATCTGGCGGTTCTGACGGGGACCTGCAACAAAGTTTCGGGCGTGGTGCAGGAGCACCGTCGCCCCGCGCCGCCGCCGGCGTCTCACCTGCCGGGGCACCATTCCCGCGGTTGGGGCACCCGTCCCACTCGCATGTAAAGGATGAACGACATGGATGCTCAAGACACTGTCCAGAATGCTGCCGTGCGCTACGAGCCCGACGAGAAGCCGCCGGTATTGCTGTCCCTGGGCCTCGGACTGCAACTGGCCGTCCTCTGCGTGGCCGGCGTCGTACTGACTCCAGCCATTGTGATTCGGGTGGCCGGCGGAACCGAAGCCTTCCTCTCCTGGGCCGTGTTCGCGGCTTTGGCGGTCAGCGGTGTCACCACACTCATCCAGGCCGTACGCTTGGGCCGCATCGGCGCCGGCTACGTTTTGTTGATGGGGACCTCGGGCGCGTTCATCGCGGTCTGCATCACGGCCATTGCCGAGGGTGGGCCGGCGATGCTGGCCACGCTGGTGATTGCCTCCTCGCTTTTCCAGTTCGGACTGGCCGCCCGGCTTTCGCTCTTCCGGCGGATCCTGACACCGGCGGTGGCGGGAACCGTCATCATGCTGATTCCGGTGACGGTCATGCCCTTCATCTTCAAGATGCTGAACGATGTGCCGGAAGGGACCCCGTTGAGCGCCTCCGGGACCTCCGCCCTGGTAACGCTGCTGGTCATCGCCGGTCTGGCGCTGAAGGCCCGCGGCAAACTGCGGTTATGGGCGCCGGTGGTCGGTGTGGCGACCGGATCGGTGGTGGCCGGGTTCTACGGAATCTACGACACCAAGCTCATCGCCGAAGCGGCCTGGGTCGGACTTCCCACGGAAGGATGGCCGGGGCTGGATCTGAGCTTCGGACCCACCTTCTGGGCACTGCTTCCGGCATTCGTGTTCGTGACCCTGGTGGGCGCCATCGAAACCATCGGGGACGCCGTCGCCATCCAGCGCGTCTCCCACCGACGGTCCCAGGCCGTCGACTTCCGTGCGGTGCAGGGTGCGGTGGCTGCCGATGGACTGGGGAACCTGCTGTCCGGACTGGGCGGCACCGTTCCCAATACCACCTATTCGAGCAGCGTATCGGTGACCGAGCTCACCGGGGTCGGTGCCCGCCGGGTCGGTATGGCGGTGGGCGCCGTGTTCATCGTGATGGCGGTTCTCCCCAAGGCGCCGGCGGTGCTGCTGGCGATTCCGGGGCCGGTCGCGGCCGCCTACATCACGGTTCTGCTGGCGATGCTGTTCGTGATCGGAATGAGGATCGTCGTTCAGGACGGCATCGACTACCGCAAGGGGATTGTGGCCGGGGTGGCTTTCTGGATTGGCGCGGGTTTCCAGAACGGCGCCATATTCCCCGAGTATTTCAACGACTTCGCGGGCGGACTGCTGCAGAACGGGATGACTGCCGGCGGCTTGGCCGCCATTCTCATGACGATGTTCCTGGAGTTGACCCAGCCCCGCCGCAGACGGATGGAGACCGAGTGTCATCTGGCCGCCCTGCCAAAGATCCAGGAGTTCCTCAAATCTTTCGCCGCGGACAACGGCTGGGCGCAGGCGATGCGGAACCGGCTGGACGCGGCTGTGGAGGAAACCCTGGCGACACTATTCCATCGGGGAGATTCCGACGAGAAGCGAGAGCCGCGTCGACTGCAACTGGTGGCCTTCAAGGAGAACGGCGGCGCCGTCCTGGAACTGATCGCCTCCAGCCGCGACGAGCAGAACCTTCAGGATCGAATCGCCCTGCTGGGCCGATACGCCGAAGGTCCGGGGGTCGAACGGGAAATCTCTCTGCGGTTGCTGCGGCACGTTGCCTCATCGATCCGTCACCAGCAGTACCACAACACCGACATCGTCACCATCCGGGTAAAGGCGCCACAGCCGGAGGCAAGCCAAACCTCGGAAAGCGGGTCCGGCAAGGCAGAATAGCGGCTTTCAGCCGGGCTGGCGCCGGCTTGGGGTTGCCCATCCGGCTCGCTGTTGCTGATGCACCCGTTGTCAGGACTCCGTGTGGTTACCGGGACGCCGCGCTCCCATGGCCGGGGCCAACGCCAATGTCAACATACGACGCCATTGCCGAAGAGTACCGGGACTCCAAGCAACTGCCGTTCCGGGAGCAGCTGGAACGTTACACCCTGTTCCAGTTGCTGGGCGACGTGCGCGGGAAAACCGTCCTGGACATGGCCTGCGGTGAGGGGTACTACACTCGTCTGCTCAAGCGAGCCGGCGCCTCGGAAGTCACGGGGGTAGACATCTCCGCGGAGATGATTCGACTGGCCGAGGATCAGGAAGCAGGGCAACCGCTGGGTTGTACTTACGTCCGGGCGGACGCGGCGGCGTTTCGGCCAGAAGTACCGGTCGACCTGGTGGTGGCCACTTATCTGTTCAACTATGCAAGTACCGCCGAGCAACTCGGCCGATATTGCCGGGCCTGCCATGGCGCTCTGAAACCGGGCGGTCGCCTCATCGGCGTCAACGACAACGTGCGGAATATCCCGCCCGGCACCGCCTCGTTGAAAAAATACGGACTGGAGAGATCCTGCCCCAATCCCGCGGCCGAGGGCGATATCGTCCGCTACACCATCACCAATGCCGACGGACACCGGTTCCAGTTCGACAACTACTACCTCGCACACGAGACCTATGGGGCCGTGTTCCGCAAGGCCGGATTTCGGGAATTTCGCTGGGTGGACCTCTGGTTATCCGCCTCGCAGAGGCGCAATCCCTTCTGGGACGATTTCTTGAGCAATCCCCCCATCGCCGCCTTCACGGCCACCAGGTGAGCTATCGGGCCAAGCACCCTACTACTGCCCCAGCTTCTTGAAGGAATAGGCCAGGCGGAAGTAGAGATAGGCGCCGTTGAATCCCCAGGGCGTATATTCGCTGTACTGCTCTCCGACACTGGTTGCGTTGGGCGAAACATCTGGAAGGGTGTTGAAGGCGTTTCGGGCTCCTATCGCCAGGCTCGCCTCTTCGCTCAAGGGCACACCAACCTCCAGGTCGAAGACCGGCTTGCCGTTGAAGAGGGTCTGAGCGCTGTCCCAGTCGAACCAGGCGCCATAGTAATTCAGCCGTCCAAGGACATTCACCGGGCCGATTTTCTGGCTGACGCTGGCGTTCCAGCGATTCCTGGGGAGGGCTTCCTGCAATTCCCGCAGGCGGCGGGCCGCGTTGAGCAGTTCCGGATTGAAATGGGTCACCTGGGTGTCGGTGTGGTTGAAGACGGCGCTGAACACGGTGCCACCCTTCAGCCGGGGCGGCGCGTAGCTGAAGACCACGTCGATTCCCTGGGTGGTGGTGGAGATGTCGTTGGTGAAAAAGCGAAAGCTGGCCAGGCCGCGAGCGTTCGCCACTCCCGCTTCCAGGAGCTGTTCGACCTCTGTCAGCGTAAGGGTGAAGTCCTGGGTTACCGCCAGGCGGTCTGCCACATCGATGCGGAAATAATCGGCCGTGAGAATCAGCGTACCCTGTTCCAGAACCGCCCCGGCTGTGTAGTTGACCGAGGTCTCGGGTTTGAGCGACTCACCGCCCCGCAATCGGGCCACGGGGAAGATCGACGGAACGGTGCCCCGTTCCACCAGGTCGCCCAGGGTGGGGTCGAAAATCGTCGACAGGTTGAATCCGTTCTGCTGGCCCGGCGTGGGGGCGCGGAACCCGCTGCTCAGGCTGGCGCGGAGCGAAAAGGGATCCGCAAGCCGGTAGCGGCCCGACAGCTTGCCGTTGACCGTGGTGCCGAAGTCCTCGAAGTTCTCGATGCGGGCCGCAGTTCCGAACGTCCATCGGTCCTCCGCACCCGACAGCTCGACATCGCCGTAGGCCGCAATGTTGCTGCGGTTCCACTGGCCGGCCGCTTGCGGACTGTAGCCGCTGAAGCCGTTGGAACCGGCGCTGAATCCCTGAGCGGCATAGGGGCCGACTTCCCACGACTCCCGTTGTCCCAGCCGCGTCTCATACTGTTCGTCGCGCCACTCTGCCCCGGCGGCAAGGTTGAGCCTGTCGCTGACGGCATAGGAGACATCCAGGTTGAGGCTGATCTCCTGCTGCCGATTGCTGCCCAGGTCGAAGTAGGTGGGGGTCTCCGGGCCGAGCGAGGCATTGACCGTGTCGCTGATGAACAGATCGGTCTGGTGGGACCCGACGCTGATGCTCCCGCCCCAGACGAAACCCTTGCCGGTGAAGCCGCGGATCCCGGCGACCACCGCACCGTCGGACACCGAGCCTCCGAAGTTTGGAGTGAACCCTCCGGGGAAGATCTCCTGGAAGGAAAAGCAATCGGGGTCGGCCAACACCCTTCCCATGGCGGACGGGTCGGGGACGTGATCGGTGACAGCTACCGTGGGACAGTTGGCCGAGGGTTCGCCGCGCGCGGCCGCAACGTCTCCGATGAGCAGGGTTCGACCCCGGTCTGCGGTGAAGACCCCTCCCCGCGTGTTGGGGTTGCGGAAGAAGAAGCCGCCGGTCACCTCCTTGCCGGCATAGCCGGTGTGCCCGTAGAACTGCAGGCCATCGGTGAGCGGGAAACCGAAATTACCGAAGAGCTTGAGGTCGCCGTCAATCTCCGGAGAGCCCCAGATCTGGGCGGGGTCTCTGACGTGGGTATTGCCCGCTGCCAGGAGAGCCGCCACGTCGCTGCGCTGAACGCTGCGGTCGGTCGGTTCGGCGCCGCCGTACTCGAAGCTGAGATTGGCGAAACCGGTGGAGCCCAGCGGCAATCCGGCGTTGCCGGCCACACTGTAGGTGGCGCCGTCCCATGGATCCGCGTAGGTGCCCGCGTTGAACTCCAGACTGGCGCCCGATCGACTGTTCTTGGGCAGTAGATTGATGACTCCGGCAATGGCATCGGAGCCGTACTGGGCCGCCGCGCCGTCGCGCAGCACCTCGGCCTGCCGCAGGGCAATCGCCGGTATGCCCGAGATGTCGGGTCCCTGGGATCCGAAGGCCACGCCGTTGCCGCCGTGCCAGTCGATGATGGAGGAGCGGTGGCGGCGCTTCCCGTTGACCAGGACCAGCGTGTGGTCGGGCGCCAGGTTGCGCAGCATCACGGGCCGCACGATGGTGGAGGCGTCGCTGATGGGCTGGGTGTTGACGTTGAAGGAAGGAACCACCGCCCGCAACTGGTTGGCCAGATCCCGGCTCCCCTGACTGGTGAAGTCTTCGGTGCGGATGACGTCCACAGGGACCGTGGACTCGGTCACCGACCGCGGCTCGGCCCGGCTTCCCACGACCACAATGGAGGTGGTGACCGCTCCCAATTCCAGCGAGAAGTTGCGCACGACCGTTTGCCCGGCCCTCAGCTCGACGTCACTGGCAGTGGCTGCCTCGAAACCCGAAGCCTCCACCGCAACCGTGAACGTCCCGGACTCCAGGGTCAATTGGTAGGCGCCCACGGCATCCGTCAAGCCCGTAACCTCCGCTCCGGTGGCATTGTTGGTCGCCGTGACCTCCGCGGCCGGGATGGACGAGCCGTAAGCGTCGTTCACCTCACCTCTCAAGGTAGCGGTATCCTGAGCGTAGGCTGTGCCGGAGATCGCTATCAGGAGCAAGACAAGTGCCGGGACAGCAAGTCTTGGGAACATGAACCTCTCCAGTTGGAACCAATCATTAAAACTCAAAGCCTTTTGCAAAATTCGGAAGCGGGACGATTACCGGAAATGGCCACAAAAGGCACAAAAACACAATTTGTGCCTTTTGTGGTTAAAAAGCAGTTTTGCCAGGCCGCACCCGATATCGAAAAAGGCAAAACCCCAGGTTTGCCGGCAAGATGACCCGACCCCTGCGAATTTTGCAAAAAACTCCACAGCCATTGTACTACTCACCAGCGGGCTGGCATCTCTCACTGGGTCGCCGGGCATCGGGGATTCCGATGGCTTGCGCCAATGGCTACCCGCAGACGCCGTAGCCACGGTTTACTGAAGTCTCTACCGATCCAGGGTTTTCGATAGACTACAATTCCAAGCAAATTTGATGGAGTATCCCCTTGGATCTCAGAAGAGTCCTGCGGGCTGCGGACTCAACGCCACTCGGAGACAAGTTGGTGCTGCCCCACCGCGAGGGTAGGCGTGCAACGCCCACCTGGTACGTGGATGCGGTCGGTTCCTGGTGCGTGCTGGGGTACGGGGCGCTGGCCCTGCTCGCGCGGCAGCCGGGAGAGCCGCCGCTGCCGTTGTTCTTCCTGCTGGTCGCCTGGACCGGCCTGCCGGTGTTCGGCCTCTACCTGCATTTCCGACGGCGAGAGGAACGCTTTCCAATCGGCCGCCTGCTTCTCTGGGCGGTAGCCTTCCGCATCTGCGGGCTGGCGGGCGGTCCCTTCTACGAGGACGACTTTTACAGATACCTGTGGGACGGATACCGCTTCGCCACCGCCGGCACCCCCTACGGCGCGGCCCCGGAGGCTTTCTTCATCGACCCCTCCGTGCCGCCGGCCATGCAGTCCCTGCTCAGCGGCATCAACTATCCCGAACTTCCGACCATATACGCCCCAGTAACGCAGGCCATCTTTCTGCTCGGCTATTGGGTGCATCCGGGCAGCGTCGCAGTGCTGCAGGCAATCCTGATCCTCTTGGACCTGGCCCTGGTGGTCCTGCTGCTGCGCCTGGCGCCGGCGCGGAACGTGCTGCTCTATGCCTGGTGTCCTCTGGTGATCAAGGAGATCGCCTTTACCGCCCACCCGGACGGCGCCGGCGCCTGCCTGTTGCTGGCCGCCGTCGTGCTGTCCCGGGAACGCCGCTGGCAGGTGGCTGCAGTCGCCCTGGGGCTGGCCGCGGGCGCCAAGGCGTTCGCTCTGGTGCTGGCGCCGCTGGTGCTGGCCGGAGCCCGCCCGCGGCACTGGATGATGTTCGGCGCCACGCTGGCGGCCGTCTATGCTCCCTTCGCGTTGAGCGGCGGGAGCGAGCTGGCGTCGCTGCAGGTGTTTGCACGGGAGTGGGAATTCAACTCGTGGCTGTTCGGGCTGCTTGAGACCGCGCTGCTGCCGTTTGAGACCAGACTTGCCCTGGGGCTTGCTTTTGCGGCATTCTGGGGCTGGTACCAAGTCGAATACTTTCGGAGCCCCGTTCGGACTATCCCGCGGGGGGATTGGATCTTCGGCGGGCTGCTGGCGGTATCCCCGGTCATCAATCCCTGGTACCTGCTTTGGCTGTTGCCATTCGCAGCGATTTATCCGACCATTTGGGCCTGGACGGCCTCCCTCGCCGTGCTGCTCAGCTACGCGACCGGGCTGAACCTGCAGGACTACGCGATGCACCCCTTTGGGCAGCCCTGGTGGGTGCGCGTACTGGAGTTCGGAGCGATTCTGTGCGGGTTCGCCTGTGACCTGGTCCGGCGCCGGTGGGCCGGCCCCGGCAATCGAGCCGGCACCGCTCACCGATGACGGCTTGCCAGGCGGGTGGGTCCGAGGGGCGGCCCGCTGACTCCGGGCCGGCAATAATGAGGATGAACGACCATGAAAAGAGACCGGATTGAAACGGCGCCGGCGCGCATGTGGCTACAGCGCAATTTGGCCTTGGCCCTGCTGGCCACGGCTATTCTGGCCACCGCCTGCGCTCCGCCGCAACCGGAACGGATCTCCGAATGGGATGCCAGCGACGAGTCCAATGTCGAACCCATCGACCACGGCGCCTGGCAGAACATCCTGGACAGCTACGTCGATCCCGATCCCCAGGGCGTCAATGTCCTCGACTATGCCGCTCTGGCAGCCAGCTCCGATGACACGGCCAAGCTGGCCGGATACCTCGAGTACCTGCAAGGAATCGACCCCCGAGATTACCGCCGGTTGGAGCAGATGGCCTACTGGATCAACCTGTACAACGCCCGCACCGTGAAGATGGTCTCGGACGCCTATCCGGTGGATACGATCAGGGAGATCCACCAGGGCGACGTCCCGATGACGGGCCCCTGGGGCGACGTGTGCGCCAATGTCGCCGGCCAGGACCTGACGCTCGACCAGATAGAGCACCACATTCTCCGCCCCATCTGGCAGGACAAGCGGATTCACTACGCGGTGAACTGCGCCGCCTACAGTTGTCCGCAACTGATGGAGACTGCCTTCACCGCCGCCAATACCGAGTCGCTGCTGGAAGCAGGGGCGCGGACCTACGTGAACAGTGCTCGCGGTGTGGACGTGGTCGACGATGAGTTCATCGTCTTGTCCAGCATTTACAAGTGGTATCCTGAGGACTTCGGGGATAACGAGAAGTCGGTAATCAATCACCTCACCCAATACGCCGACGGCGAGTTGGCGGCGTTCCTGGAAGGGTTCGAGGGCACGATCGACTACGACTACGACTGGAAGCTGAACCAGCCCCAGCCCTGATCACACACTTCACACCAACGGGAGGCAGACACCAAACGCCGCTCCAACGTTACTTCGCGAACTCTCGTCGGCCGAGGCCCAAAGCCCGCGCCTGCACCTGGCGACACCACCCCTTGAAATTCGGCAAGATTACTTTTTTTTACCGCAACCGTTCGGTTTTCGTTTGTCAAACGTCGCAAACGGCAATAAGATATTTGAGCGCAATAAGAGGAGAATAAAGACATGAAGAAATTGGTATTGGCAGCCATCGTCCTCGCCGCCGGCGTAGGGCTGTTCCAACTTTGGGTCTCAGCCTCCGGCTCCATCGGACCGGGATCCGGAAAGGTGAGTCCGCGCGCGGCCTACTCGAAGGGCAAGGCTCTGACGTTCGACCTTCTGGTCTGCGATACCTGCCCGCTAAAGAAGGGAGAACTCGATCGCGACCGTGCCAGAAGCCTCAGGGCCAGCCTGGAGGCAGTCTACAACGGCAAGACAACGGGGTCGCCGGACGACGATGCGGTTTCCGCGCTGTGCGGCAAGGGAGACGTTCAGGGCGAGGAATGCAAAATGAGGATGGAAGTGGTCCACTACTTCCTGACCCGGCGCTTCAAACTCTAGTTTGCTGTCTCGGAAGACTGCTGTCCGTCTTCCCCGCAATCCATTCGATATATCGATATACAAGGAAGGTATCTACACTATGATCCGCAATAGTCGTTCGTTCGTGACCGTTCTGGTCGGCTCGGGGCTTGCCCTGTGCGTGTGGGCCCCTCCCTCGTTCGCCCAGGGCACGCCCTGGTTGGCAGAGCCGGGGACCGGCAGCGTCAATATTTCCTTCGTCAACCAGAATGCCACCGAGTTTTTCCGCCAGACCACCAAGGTGAAGGGACCGCTGGAGGCGACCGGGGCCAACTTGGCGCAAAACACCATGTGGTTCGGGGTCAACTACGCCATCAATGACTCGGTAGCTATAGACGTGCAATCTGCCTGGGCGCGGAGCTTCGTGGCGGGCGCGGTCGGACCGTCGGGCGGCCAGGAGAGCTACAGCGGGATATTCGATTCCACCCTCGCCGTCACCTGGCGAATCGTGGATGAGCTCATCAGCGACGCGCCCAGCGTCGCCGTGCGGGTGGGCGCGATCATCCCCGGCAGCTACGACACCGGCTATATCAACTCGCTGGGCGACGGCGGCGCCGGGGTCGAAACCTCGCTCATCATCGGCAAGTTCGGCAGCGCAGCAGGAGTCTCGGCGGAAATCGGCTACCGGAACCGAACCAGCACCGAGGTCAACACACAGGCGGTTGGCGGCGCTGCCTCGGGTGGGGAGAAAGTCGACATCCCGGCGGACGTATTCCTCAACCTCGGTCTCTTCATCCCGGCCGGCGACTATTTGACTGTCGGGGCCGACTATCGGATGGTCAATGCCCTTGACGGCATCGACATCGGCGGGCCGGGCTTCTCCCCGAGCCGGTTTCCCGGCTTGCAGGAGGACGCGCACATCGTGGGCGGACGGCTGATGGCCGACGTCGCCGACAACGTCAGCTTGAACGGGTTCGTCGGACGCGTGGTGGCGGGGCGGAATACGGCAGCCTCGCTGCTCATCAGCTTCGGCGTCAGCCTCGGCTTCGGCGGAGGCGGCGTCGGGTTCTAGCCGGAAATTTTTTCCGAAACGGCATGTTCAGGGAAAGATCTTCACTGCAGGACTGACTATGGGATCTGAATAGGGCTGACAATCCTTTCACAGGCGAGTTCATTACCAATAACAGGGATCATATTTTGAAGCCACCCGGAGCCTCAGGGAGCCCTCTGTATATCGGCGCTTGCTCGTGTCCCACTGCCTCCCCCAGTTGCAAGATAACCTCGTCGTGACAGGTCCCGTGAGGGACGTGACGCGCTCAGGGGTCCAGTCTCGGTGAATCATGCCGGCTATCGGTAAATCGCGGGGGGTCGGACCGAACCGGATCCGGCTCGTCGGCGACGGGAACCGGAAAACGCAGCCAGGTGCACCACAACCTCATCCACCAGGAGAGCACCGGCCACCAGGTTCTCGGCCACGCATCCCAGGTCCCGGCCGAGCCCCAAGGCCGGACGGTCATCGAACGACGCCTTGAGGATACTGTCGAGGAATGATCGCGCCTGGGATGCCCGGCCTGACCTCTTTTGCGAGATCGGCCGTTCGATGACGTCGACGGCGTAGCTGCGGACGAGCCTGGGAAGCATTGAGGCGAAGGTTTCGGGTTGGTCGAACAGATCCAGACCGAGGCGCTCCTTCCCTACCATGAAGAGGGCACCCACCTGGCTGGGAAGCGAGTTCAGCGATTGTACGTACTGGTCGAGCGTCGCTGCATGCCGTTCAAAGATCGAACTCATGGCTCTGCTGGGCGATGCCGCATCCATGGCGGCGGCTTTGGCCGCAATGGAGTGCCAGACCTGGGCCTGGTCGGAAACCCTTTCACCGGTCTCAGCCAATGAATGGAGCACGCTGGCGAGCCTCTCAGTCCTGCCCCGCGCATACTGGAGCTGCTCGGTCACGACGAAATCGTCTCTCTCATAATCCCAGCGTCCTTCCTCCACGCACGACACGGGAATGACCACCGTGTGTTGCTCCGGAATGAGCATGGTGAGATTGGCGACGCGATTCTGCTTGGCCCCGACCAATTCTTCCCCGTCCAGGATCAGCACAGGCAGCTTCGATCGGTTCTCCACCGCAAGGTCGGGCACGCTTCCGGCTCGGGACACCTCCTTGACGGTGACCAAGCCCCCCCGCAGGCCGTCGGCCAGCATCAGGTATTGGAGGCTGCTGCGGACGTCCGACAGCAGCGGAAACATCGTCAGCCCCTTCCACACCTGGGGATCTCCAAGTTTCAGGTTGGAGAGTGCGGCTTTCAGTGGATGCATGGGCGACTCCTTGATATGGTCAGCAAAAATCAGTAAAGTGCATAATTATCGATGTAGACGGGATTCTGTCAACAGTAAACAACATTAATTACCATTAAAAATCACTTCCATGGCTATTAACCGGGACACGGAGAGCTACACGGCTGCTGAACTGCAGCGGGAGACCGGGTTCGATCGCAGGACCATCGCCTACTACGTGCACGAAGGCCTGCTGCCCAAGGTGGGAAGGCGCGGGTCACGGACCCGATACCCGAAGCTGGTCCGGGACCGCCTGCTCTTCATTCGACAGGTTCGGGAAGCGGAGCAGCGAGGGATTGTGGCGCCGGTGTCCCTCCGCGACTTGCGCAAGATCTTCGAGCACACGCCGCCGGAGCTGATTTCCGGCGTCGCCGACGGGCGGATTCCCGTCAACCCGGAAGCCGTCTCCACGATATCTCCCAGCATCCGTCCACTAGCCCGGCGCCGGGAAGCCATTGAAGACCGTTGGACGCCCGTGCGGAAAGACCGGCCCAGAGCCGAGTTTCCCGGAAGGTTGGCCGATTCACGCTTCCACGAACCCGGCCCGGAAGAAAGCGAGGCGCCAGAGACTCCCTACTGGCAGGACAGCCAGCCGGAGGAGGAAGGGACCCGCCGGACCACGGACGGAGACACTCGGAGAGCCACCTACCGACGGGAAGGAGTTGAGGACTTCGAACCCAGCCGGGAATCGGAGCTTGGCGAACTGCTGGCCACTCTTCAGGAAATCGCGGAGGGCCGCGGAAACCCCTCGCCCGCCATGGACCGATTGCTTCAAATGGAGGTTACTCCGGACATCACCCTCTCGGTCCGGGGGGCGAACGACGAGGCAGCTCCGCTGCTGGAAAGAGCCGTCCACTGCCTGCGCCGCCTCATGCGCGGCCGCGCGGAACGGGAGATGGATGAGAAGGAAGATGAGTCGTGAAGGGGTGTGAAGCGGGCTGGCGGGCTTCCCCGGGACGATTGGGCGTTCAGCGCTTACTCTGGGGTGGACCTAAACTGTGGGGCAGAACACTGCAACGTTCGTTATCCGCTGCGCCCCCCGATGCGCCGACACCTGCATCTGCCAATCCACGCCCGAGTACTATTGGACTTGGTCGGGTGTGGGTTTGGCTATGCCCGACATCAGGAAGTCTCGGTTTCCTCGTTGAGGACGGAAAGATACCGGTCATAGACAAATAGCCGGTTCCGTCGTTTTCCGGTAATCTCCCGCGCGACCCCCTGAGTCGCGAGCAGTTCCATGGCTGAGGCAGTTGCCCGAAAGGAAAGCCCTGTATCCTGGCAGGCCGCAGGGAGCGACAGGAGTGGTCGCGCCTTGAGCGCATCGTGCACGCGTAGCGCCGACCCGGTCTTCCGACCCCCGGCCGCTTGAATTCGATCGCGGTCATCCTGGAACATTCGGGACAGACCCTGTGCACTGGAGACTGCACCCTCGGCCGTCCGCTTCACTCCTTCCAGGAAGAAGCCAAGCCACGCCTCCCAGTCGCCTGTGCGGCGCACGTGGTTCAGCAAGTCGTAGTAGTCACCGCGGTGTTGCTTGAAATACAGGCTTAGATAGAGGAGCGGCTGGCTTAGCAAACCGGCCTGACACAGCAGCAGCGTTATGAGAAGCCGGCCAACGCGGCCGTTTCCGTCCAGGAAGGGGTGAATGGTCTCGAACTGCACGTGTGCAAGCCCCGCCCTTAGAAGTACGGGTACCCCATCGTCGGTGGCGTGGAAAAAGCGTTCTAACGCCGTCATGCAATCGGGCACGACCGTGTGCGGCGGGGGCACGAAAGCGGCATGGCCCGGCCGGTTGCCGCCGACCCAATTCTGGGAGCGGCGGAACTCACCGGGTGTTTGGGACTGTCCCCGCCCGCTCGACAACAACACACCGTGGATCTCGCGGATCAGGCGATTCGACAGGGGGAAATTCTGCTCCAGGCGACGCAAACCATGTCTGAGCGCCGCCACGTAGTTGGAAACTTCGGTCACATCATCAAGCGGAATCCCGGGCGTTTCCTCAAGCTCGAATAGCAGGAGATCCGACAGAGAGGACTGCGTGCCCTCGATTTGAGACGAGAGCACGGCTTCCTTGCGCACATAGGCATACAGAAAAAGCGCGTGGTCCGGCAGGAGAGTCGAGACCGAGTCGAGGCGGCCCAAGGCAAGTGCCGCCGATTCCAGAAGCTGTTGCAGCGAGCCGTCCAACATCAGAGCAGGTGTTGGGGGCAACGGCAGCGGCACAAATACCCGAACCCGCTCACCGCCGACGCTCGTCACTTCATAGCTGCCACTTTCTCCGCGCCGCATGATGGACTGTCCTTATTCGCGGTTGTTCAATAACACTATTTGCTATTTAACTTTTGTGCCTAAATTACAATACCGAAGGCTCCAATGCAAATCCAGCGGGGACAATCAGGATAAGGGATACTGCCGAGCGCACATCTTGTACTGCAGGGCATTCACCGCAGTCTCAGTCGAAACCGACAGGCCCACGCC
>JAPVWS010000368.1 GCA_027493295.1 Candidatus Versatilivorator vitaminiformans
CTGGCACCGGAAGGCGGACACGGCCCGGCGGGTGCGCCTGCGCCTGCGTGCGGTCCTGGAATGGGCCGTAGCGATGGAGTACAGGCTCGACTTCCGAGCGTTGTGAGATAAACCTATTGATATAAGTAACTTATACATTCCATTGCGCTACCGTTCCCCCCATTACACCCACCGTTTTGAATCGGATTGCACCGGACCTTCCTGGCCCTGTCGGGACGGTTGGCTCCGACCGAATGGCGACACCTGGGCCAGCCGGCCATTCCGGATTCCCCACAGGCAGCGGGACCTGCGGCCCCTGAGAGGGAAATCGGTCCAGCAACGGGTTCCGGGGTGCTCTGGCTTGCCAGGGGCCTGGAAATCCCAGCCTGCCCGGCAAAGCTGGATAAAGCCTACAGGCCCCCATCTAGTAACCCACTTAGGGGAGACTCTTAGAGAAAAGCTCTCCTCAGTATTTGCGCATCCGTTCCCAGACAAGAGGACCGTCAAGCCCTTCCCTAACCGCGTTCCAAGTTTCACCAGTGCACTTGTTCACAAGAAACGTATGGCGTGCAGTTACTGAGTTTGCCTTGATGTCGAAGCAGCCGGGAGGTTTGGATGGCCTCTCCGTTTTTTCTTCCGATCCTTCCCACCCTCGAAGCTCGACCAAGCCAATCATCCCCATCAGGCAGACCAGAATCAGGGCGATAATTACCGTGCGTTGATTCACCGTGACACCTCCTGTCGTGAGCTGTGTGGGGCAGGCTGCGATTTACCGGCCTCCAGCGTGCCCAAGTATCCCCAAAACGGCCTGGGGCAAATTTCGGCCCTTTCCGCACGACAAAAAAGGCTCGTTTTACCCTATGCTGGACTTTCTCGGGGTTCGGCGACCGGTAGCACCCGGGAAAACCCTGGCCCAGTGCCGTTACGTGATAAGATAGGTCTATGAATACGGACACTATCGCCATCATCGTCTCGATCCTGGGGGTTGGCTTGGCCCTCTGGCGGTCCATCGCCGCCATGGAAGGGCGCGTGAACTCCCGGATCGACGCCATGAATAACAACCTCAACACCCGCATCGACAACCTCTATCAGGCGCTCTTCAGCCACAGAGACCCCGCCGCGTGAGGTCCGCTCCGTAGATGGACTCTTGGAGACAACTTTGGATATCGGTCACAAAGACCAGCTGCGAAGAATAGACCGATTACTGACAATCCTCGAATTAGACAATCCATACGACTGGGTTCGTGGCTTGGACTCTATCGACATAATCGTTTTTGCATGCCAGTCGATGTGGCACTTGAAAGACTGGATCCTAAACGATGCTCACTTCGGTGCAAGAGATAGGGAGGAACTGAAAAGGGACATTCACGCATCGCGCTGTTTGCTTATCTGTGCGGATCTTGCAAACGGATCGAAGCATCTGTCTCTGAATAACCCCAAAACCGATGCCAGACTGTGGGAACGTTCTGGGTTCCGCTTCGATGCCTCGAAGGGAATCTGCCGTGAAATCTACTATGTAGTGTGCGACGATCGATCGGATGAGTACCACGGCATGGAAATACGGGACCTTCTTCGGCGTTGCAGGGATGAATGGCAGAGAATCATCAATCGGCATTACCTTTCCCGGATTGATGACGACTGGGCAGCAATTGTGAGTGACCTATCTACCAATTAGTGCGCCCCACGTCCCGTCAAACCCAAAAACATGGACATCACTCCCACCATCGTGACTCCGCGCTGGCTCAGCTCCTTGAGACCTCTGAAATAGACGCCGCCAGGACACTTTATCAGTGACTTTTAATTAGCCACGCCCAAGCTAGGTTCCGCGCCAGGGCAGCAGCCATACCTACCTGTGCCTCGGTTACCCGTCCATGAGTTGCCGCCTGGAGCAGATCAGCAACCGCCACCTCCAAATGTGCCGGCGCATCCCCCTCACCAGGCGTGACCGTCATGGCCACCAGTGGCGGCCCCTCCGCCCATGGACGCAGCGCTGCTTCCATCCGTCCCTGATCCACAGTGATCCGGCACCACCAGCCCGCCCCGACGTGAACGCGCTGGCCGGACTTGATCGCCTCCTGCACCAGAGGCCGCAACTGCGCCAAGTGATCCGGCTCCACTTCCGACAGTGGCGAAAGCCGGTGCTCGCCGGTGTCGATTGTCTGCTGAATCAACAGCCTCATGGCTGCCTCACGGGAAAATCGGCGACCCGCAGCACCCAACCTTCAAGGCTTGCCGCGCCATTCTAGTGGAAAACCAGTTTCCGCATCACAAAGACCATCCAGCTTGGGTGGGTTGTCGGGGTTGGCTCGCGCTTGATCGAGCTGATCTTGGGTGAGGCCTTGCGCCTTAGAGAAAACCGCTCCAGTTAAGTTTGCATGGGTCAGATCTGTGCGAGTCAGATCGGCCTCACTCAGGTTCGCCTCCGCAAGGTTTGCGCCGACCAGTTTTGCGTTGTTCAGGTCGACATGATTCAAGTCTGCGTGGCTCAGGTCTGCTCTTAACAAATATGCCCCGTCCAGGGCTGCGGCAATTAGGTTTGCGCCGGTCAGGTTTGCGCGGTTCAGGTCTGAGTTACTTAGAAATGCGGCGAGCAAATTTGCGCCGGTCAGGTCTGCGGCAGCCAGGTTTATACGAAAACCTGATTTCTTCTCATATACTACGCCGACGTAGGATCTGGCGCTCCCAATTGCCGAGACGGCGTCCTGAACATCCGCGCGGACCGTCCTGATGGTCGATTGCTGGACAACCGGCGGTCTGGCTTCGTCGTCTTCATCTCTGGCTGGATGGCGCACGAACGCACAGAGTTGACGCTTGACTTTGACATGGTACTGCTCTGGCTCGTCCTCGGCCAAATCCAGCAGTTCGTAGATTCCCCCCAAGCGGACAGAGAGATCTTCACTGCCGAGCATGCCCACTCCCTTCTGGTAACGCTCGTTCAGTAAACCGCGCTGCGATGTATCGGCTTGTCGCTGGGAAGCTCTCGCTTGGCGATCAGCTACAAAACCACGCCAGACAGCTACCCCGATCGCAATGCCGCCGCCGATCACAATACCAACATTGCGGATTGTTGTGGACCCGGATTCCAAGTTGCTCGAACCTGTCCTCAGCCACTTCCAACTGCACCACCACACCGTCGTGAGCCAATCCCAACAGCACCACCACACCATTCCTGAGAGTGCACCCAGTACGACAAAGAGGCTAACGATAAGCCTGTTACAGACTATCCATCTCCAGATTGCGCGTGCGCAACTCAGCAGTTTCATTGACATCCTTCCATGTGTAAAGCTTTCCCACAGGCGGCGAGCCCCTACGGCCTCTGAGAAAACTAGCGGCTCGGCCCGAAGTCGCTGTGCCGCTCCGGCAACCGGCTCGGCGTGCTCAACCCCACCCGGGACTGCGCTCTCCGGTTCAGGGCCTTCCGCTCCGCCTCTGGAAGCTCCTGGATGTTCCGCTCGAAGACGTGCAGTATCTGGTCGGACACGCCGACCCCAAAGCCACCCGGATTTATGTCCGGCGGCGAACGCGGTGCGCTGAATATCGTGTAGAGGATTTCCGTATGAGTTGACCCCCAGCACAGGTCGCAACTCAAGATGGATCAAACACCTCGCGATTCGCTGTTTAGGCTCAACAATTCCTGCAGGGCATCGTCGTCGGAGATATCGGCCGGCCAGCCGTACGCAGCAGCCACCGCCGCATCAAGGACTTCGTGCACATCCGCGAGCCATTGCGGCCGGTCGTTGTAGAGGTTCGTCAGTGTGCGGTTCTTGAGCGCCTTGGCCGCGTCCTCGTCGCGGGGAACCGGCCGCTTCGGATAGCCGGAAACCGGCTCGTCCACCCACTCGACCCACTCGGGCGGGTTCAACCATCGGTTGCGCAACTCGACCAGCCGTTGCGCCTCCAGGGCTATAGCCACGGCTCGCGGGTCGGCAGCGTAGTCGCTCGCCGGGATGTTCGGCGTTATGCCGGGCGGAAATGGGAACGTCTCGAACGTTGTGGTCGGAGTATAGCGCGGATCATTGCCTTTCCCGAGCCACGTCCCGAGCCGGAGAGACCAAAGTTCATGGAACCGGCTGTGCAGGATGCCGAACGTGGTGTCGTCGTCGCGGGCGATAGCGATGGTTGCCGAGTCAGGACAGACCCGAGCGTCAAGCCAGACAAACAGTCGGTACTTAGCGACACGAGGCGTAGCAATATAGCGGGGCAGGCCGCCGAGCGCCCGCCACATGCCCTGTCGCGGCTCTACGTGCCGCCACCAGTAGTCCCGATAGGCTTTGCGTCGGTTCGCCTGACGCTTCGGATAGACGTGATCCTTCACCCACCGGAACGGCTCCTCGTAAAGTGCCGCCTCCCCAAGGGGCATCTCGAACCCGAAGTCGACGATCCACTTTCCAGCCGACCGCCGGGTGATGTCAATGCCATTCACCCAGGGCTTCAGAACGTCGGCGTTGGTCCGGGCGTTCGGGTTCGCTGGCAGACGGAGCCACTCCCGCGCCTGATTTCCTGCAACGTCGAAGGGGCCGCCCTTCGTGTCGCCCATGAACGCGACACCAGCATTCTCCGGTAACCGCCGGACGCTCGTAAGGTCGACGCCCGAGCCGCCTCGCCGCGCTGTCAGGTCGGCATAGATCTCGTCGACGGACTCACCGTCAAGCCGAGTGCCAGCCACCGACTCGTCGCCGATCCGGGAGAAACAGACCAGCGACACCCGCACGGCTGCTCCGTCGATCACCCACGGCTCGTCGCTCTACGCCTCGAAGATCCGGCCCGTGGCAGTGCCCGCCTGCAATGCTCGACGGTTCGCGCCGCCGCGGATCGAGTTGGTTGCGACAAGCCCGGCCCGCTTCGCCCTGCCGGCTGCGATCTGTCGGCCCGCCTTCTCAAACCAGTAGCAGACGAGATCGGCCTCCGGAGGAACGCGGCCCGCGTAGGTCGCGAACATCCGGGATACGTAGTCCTCACCCAAGTGCGTGATCAGGAGCTTGCCGCCCAGGAACGGGGGGTTTCCGATCACCACGTCGGCTTTCGGCCACGCCGGTTCCGCGCTTTCGGGTGTTAGAGCCCTGTCATATGGCAGCGCACCTTGATGATCAGGTCGCGCCTCCGAGAAAAGGACCGGCTGGCTGCCCCGCGCCGAGTCAGCCTTCGGCCATTCCTGTTCGGTGCTCGCCGGCGTAAGAATTGCGTCACGGCACTCGATGGTGTTGAGGGGCTTCAGGATCGGGTCGCTAGCCCACGAGAACCCGTTGCGCCGCATCCACTGGATCTCGCCGATCCAGACCGACACCCGAGCCAACTCGGCCGCATACGGATTGAT
>JAPVWS010000369.1 GCA_027493295.1 Candidatus Versatilivorator vitaminiformans
GTTTCCTCCCGGACAACGTTCAGGTCCAGCTTGCCGGCTTCGTCCATTACGGCCACGTGGCAGGCGATGCGATCGCTCCTCAGCCAATAGTGGTTCATCCCCCCGGCGTAGGGGAACAAAGCCTCCTGCTTCTCCTTGTCAGGGTCCGGGAAAGCCATCCGAAAGAGCACGGCTTCGAGGGCGCCTCTGGCAAAAAAGTAGGCTTGCTCCGAATCGCCGGAGGCCCGGGCCAGGGTTGCCTCGGTTCTAACGGTCCCCGCCAGGGTCAGCGCCAGCAGAGACAATCCGACCATGATCCACAAAACCGATATCAAAATGACGCCTCGGCTATCCCGTGAAACGGGTTTCATCTCTCAGACCCTCATTGACCCTGGATGGGAACAGCGATCGCAAATTCCTTGGAGCCGAACGGCCCCGGTTCCTGCCACTCCAGTCTCATGCGGATTCCGGCAGGCAGCAGTTCCCTGTTCCTGGCAGCCAGCCTTCCCAGCGTCCTGGTCCACCTGCCGCCCAATCCTCTGTTCTCATACTCTTCCCGATGCCGGGAGAAGGTCTGGAACGCCACCGAAGAAAGACCCTGAGCCAGAGTGAAGGAATCCGGCTGGACCTCGGGCTCCGCCAGCTCGGCCAGGAACCGGTTGTCCTCGGTCCTGGCGACACCCGTGATGACAGCGTCCAACAGCTCGGCATCCCGGGAAAGCGGTTGCTCGTTCAGCAGCAACATCCGACCCGTCCCGTCCCTGGAAGTTTCAGTAAAGTACTGCACGAACATCAGCCCCTCGGTGCGGCGCGACGCCGCCGAATAGGTGCTCACAAAACTGAGACTTTGCGGGGAGGCCTGGAAGAGCAGCACTTCCACCGGATTCCCTTCGTGTTCCTGATGGGAGAAATAGGGGACCATGGTGCTGATTTGGCGACTGACGACGTCGAGAGCCGCTTCGTTGGTCTGAAACTCCTGCAGGGCCACCTCCGCTTTTTCCCGGGCGCTGATACCGATTCCGTAGCCCAGGTGGATGAAAACGGCCAGCAGACCGATCAGGGTGAAGCTGACCAACAGCTCCATGAGGGTGAATCCGGAGGGAGGGGACAATCTTCGTGGACGGCTGGTCATTGCTCGCGTGGACTCGGGACCCATGTCATGGTTTCCAGAAGATATCGATTCTCGGCTCGACTTCCCCGCCAGGTGACCCGCAACCGAACCCTGGCGAGCCGGTAGTCCGGCAGGGCCGCTGTTTCCTCGTCGCCGGCGACGGTCCGGATTTCGGCCCGCCAACGGTACTTCCCGGCAAATTCCCCGGACCGAACGGGAGGCTCCTGCCCCTGCCTCAGACTCAGGCACAGCTCGTTCAACTTCATCTGCGCCGATCGGACCAGAGTTTCCCGGTCTCCGATGCGTGAAACGGTGCCCAGCGAAGTGGACAACACGCCAAAAAGCGCCACGAAACCAACCCCCAGAATGGTCATGGCCACCAGAATCTCCATGAGGGTGAAGCCCCCGGTGCTTTCTGCACTCTCTGGGCGCGGCTCCCGGCGGGCGGGCATGGCTTCTGGTTTGTGTGGCATCGGCAGCATTTCCGTTCCCCTACCTCTAGATCACTGGAGTCGCAAAAAAGTCGAAAGGTGGGTCAAGAAATGAAGAGGAACCACCAATGGGCTTCCCGGGAGCGCAGGAGGGACGCCCGTGCTCCTGGGCGATGCAGCCCAAGGGGTGCGAGCCGTCGAAACAAATCCATCTCGCTTCGTGACCCGTCGTGGATCCGCTCCCTGGATTTCTTCTCCAGCCAGAGAAACGGTCTCGCTATTGGTCTCCCGGCGGAACCGACTCGATCCGTGGCGAGCGGCGAAAGGAGTCCTGCACCACTCTCAACGACCTGCCTCGGGCATTGACAAGCCTCACTTCCAGCGATTGGGCAGCCCCGTTGGGTGAAAAGAAGAACGTCACGGGATCCGGCGAGGGAAGCTCCGCTCGAGCGGTGTCGTTCGAGAGAACCGCCCTTTCCAGGCGGACGTCCCGGGGGAGATCGAACGACCTTTGATCTTCGAGGTCGCCGCTGGCCAGGGTCACTTGACCTCTTTCCCGGTCGAAGCTCACCAGGTAGACCTCCTGCTGCCGGATCGCCTTGGCCCGAGCCAGCCGCAGCGTGGCGGCGACGTGGCGCGCCGCGCTCTGCAATCGCAGAGTCTGGGCGCCCGTTCCCAGGGCGGGCGCCACCACTGCCGTGATCACGGACACCAGCACCAGGACTACCAGCACTTCCAGCAGCGTGAAACCGGCTCTGTCTCTGTCCGATGTGAGTGCCACCGTGGCTGTGCCCTCCAACTTCGCCGGAACTGGCTATCTCCAACTGACCACGTCGGCGTTCTCGTCCTCGCCGCCTTCACGGCCGTCGGCTCCGTAGGAAATGATGTCGGGTTGATCCCCGAACTCGCCCGGGAAGCGGTAGACGTACTCGTTGCTCCAGGGATCCAGCGGAATTTCCTTCTGCAGGTAGGGTCCGTCCCAGTTCCGGGCCGAGGTAGGCCGGACCCAGAGAGCCGTCAGCCCCTCTTCGGTGCTGGGAAAGACACCGACTTCCAATTTGTACTGGCCCAGGGCGCTTTGGAACAAGGCGATCTGCGTCTTGGCCGCCGTGACCCTGCTCCTCCCGATGTTCCGGAACAGCCGGGGCCCCACCAGGGCTCCCAGCAAACCGATGATCACCATCACCACCAGTAGCTCGATGAGCGTGAAACCCCGCTGGCGTCGAGCTGCGGGCGCTTCAACCCGTCTGTCGAAGAGCCGGTGGAACGGTATGGATTTTAGTGAAATCATTGTCGTTTCTCCTCCCTGGACATCCTCGAATCGACCTGAGTTCCCGTGTCAAATTGGCACTTCGTTGATGCTCACGATGGCGAGCAGCATGGAGATGACGATGGCCCCGACCACCACGCCCATGATCAGGATCATGACCGGCTCGAACAGGGCGATGAAGTTCTTGACCGCCGAGCGGACGTCCTTGTCGTAGACCTCGGCCAGCCGCAGCAGCATGGCATCCAGACGCCCCGTCTCCTCGCCCACC
>JAPVWS010000037.1 GCA_027493295.1 Candidatus Versatilivorator vitaminiformans
CTAGCCCGCATTTCTCACCAGGGGGCATGATCATGGCGCAGGAATTTTCCTTTCAGCGCGTGCTCGCGACCGAAGAGCGTAGCGGTTTCTACGGTCGAGGGAGCATGTGCGCGCTGAAAGGAAAAGGACAAGCCAGGGCATGCCCAGCGCCGTCTGTGATGCGCAAGCCCTTGACATTGAGCCGATCAAGGTGCTGAAGATAATCTACTTCTTGTAATGCCTCCAGCGGCCTGGTGAGAAATGCGGGCTAACCTCACCCCACTCTGCCGGAGTGGCGGAATTGGCAGACGCACTAGACTCAAAATCTAGCGTGGGTTACCCCACGTGGGGGTTCAAGTCCCCCCTCCGGCACCAAGTCTCTCGCCCGTGACCTACTACTCCAAGCACTACTCCAAAAAGGATGGGTGGCTGGTCGCAGTAGTGGCAGTCGGTCTTCTATTTCCGTTCTTGCTGGGCATCTACTTGTGGGTCGAAAGAGATTGGAGCCCCAGTCTGCTCAACGTATTCATAGGATCATTTTTAATGATTGGGATTTTTTTTGGCCTGCTTTACCCGCTTTACTACGAAATCAACCACGCCACCCTCACCATTCGCTCGGGTCTTACGCGGACGAAAATACCCATCTCATCCATTCAGCGAGTATCTCCCTCCAGTGATTGGAATAGCGCCCCGGCCTGGTCTCTGGACAGGCTGAGGATCGATTGGGAGTCGGCAGAACCCGCCTGCGCAACCCTCGTCTCACCCGAAGACAAAATGAAGTTTCTGCAGGACCTCAGCCAGGTCGATCCGGAGCTCGAGGTCCGAGGCGAAACCTTGGTTCGGAGCGGGGAAGGCCGACGCTAAGGCCTCACCGCAATTTCACTCCGATTCGTGGTGTCCGAGTCGAGTCGTCCGCGCCCCCGCGTGCCCTCCAAGCGGTTCATCAACGGCCAGGTCGCTCCCAATGCCTCCAGGCCGGGGGTGCTTGGCAGCAGCGCCACCGAGGTGGTGGCGGCGCTGTAGGCAGCCCGGCTGGGATGCCGTCCCCACTGCCGACCTCCATTCCCTCCGCATTATTCACCCGGTGACTGGATAACGACGCTGTCACTGTCGGAAATCCCTGACAGGTGCGCGCCCGAGAGTCCGTCGAGTCCTGTTGATGTAACTTATTCATTAACAAATGTTTAGAAAAAAAACGGTCGGTTTTCCGATTTGGCAGGGCATGTGCTCTCTATGGATATGTAGTGAGCTCCGGATTGTTAAGCAGGCACGGGGACAACAGGCAATTGAATCGGATGGGAGGATACGATGACGAACACAAACACAAGCAAGCGGAAGTCACCGAGGACGGCCAAAGTCACAGGAATGCTCCTGGTGGCGGCGCTGCTGTTTTCGTCCCAGGCGCCCGCGGCAGAGGCGTTTTGGAGATACAAGCGGGACTGGTCGAAAGTACAGGCAGTGGCGCCGGGAACCCAGACCACCGTGCTGCTCCACAAGGACCTGGCCCCTCGTGGACAACGCAAGATCAAGGGCTGGTTTCGCTCGGCCACGCCAGAGTCCGTCACCGTCATGCAGAGACATGGAGTGCCGCGCACGGTTGAGAAAGAGGATGTGCGCCGCGTCCTGGTTTTCCGCCCCGTGGGCAAACGTTACCAACCACCAATCGCTGCGGCGGTCGGTACGGCGTTGGCCGCTCCGCTGCTGGTGGTGTTCCCGCCGGCATTTCTCTATGTCGTTGGTGCATACGTCGCCCCGGCTACGGGCATCACGTTCGTGGCTGCCCCGAAAATGGGAGGCATCTACAACGTGCCTAGTAAATACAAGAACCGTCAAAAGCGTCCCGGTAGCGCGCCCAACCGTAGAGATTTTTGATGCGAGACTCTGACCGAACCGGGGAATGGCGACCGTGGGAACTGGCCGCCGGCCCTTCCCGATTCCTCACCAGAGTTGGCAGAAGGGGGCGAAAGAGAATTGAGGTGTTTGAGGCCGGGTTGGTCGGCATTGGGACCGGAGCCGTAGCGAGACGTCAACAGCGTAGGACTCTTGGCGTCTTCGAGCAGCATCAAGCGGCGTTTCCCCTCGGCCCGTTGCCGGAATTTCCTGCATCAACGGGTCGGGACTCCTCGAATTGCCATTCTCCTCCGACCCCGGAATCAAACCCGCTTCGGGGCCGTAGCGCCCGGTCTTGACGAAACGACCGAGATCGAGACGCAACATGTTCCCACAAAGTCAGAAACAACGTCCTGCTAAATGAGTTCATGAAAATAACACTAAAATACCCTAAATAATCACGAGATATTCATAGAAATATCGGCAGAATATAGCGTGGGTTCGGCGTTTCAGATCACCGTTTGAAGAGCAAAGAGTGCGATCAGCCACGGAATTGACGGCTTGCGCCGGGGCGGTGGCGATACCGGCGTGGCAGTTCCGGGATGTGGCGGCCCGTTTGATCATCAAGAGTTGCGATAGTGTTTCCTGATTTTGCCGGCGACCGGATGAAAAATGCCGACTGGTGCCTCGGCAGAGGAAGCCTTGGTGGCTGGAAGCGTAGAGGATTTTCGCAGAACAGCTTTGTGATCTCACCATTCGAATAAGGGGGATGCGATGACGAAGACCAACACAAGAATTCGAAAACCGTCGAGGACGGCCAAAGTGGTCGGAATGCTCCTGGTGTTGGCGCTGCTGTTTTCGTCCCGGGTGCCTGTGGCGGAAGCGTCTTGGAAAATCAAGCCCGACTGGTCCAGGGTACAGGCAGTGACGCCCGGAGCCTGGATCAAGGTGTTGATCTACAAGGATCTGGCCCCTTCGGGAAAGCGGAAGATCGAGGGCCGCTTCCACTCCGCCACCGCCGAATCCCTCACGATTTTGTTGGGGTTTCCGGGTCAAGGGCAAACACACACGGTGGAGAAGACCGACGTGCGCCGGGTTCTGGTCTTTCGTCCCGTGAAAGAACGATACCAGGGAATCCTCGGTACGGGGATTGGAAGCGCTCTCGCTTTTTTGGTTGCGCCAAGAATAGAAAACCGCGGAGCGGCCATTGGGAGCGCATTTCTCATCGTGGGGGTGTCCACGGTCTTGGGGTACCTGGTGGCCCCGAAGATGAAAGGCATCTACAACGTACCGCGCGACCACCAGAAGGGTCAGAAGGGTGGTTCCCGATCAGCCACCGATCGCAAGGGTTTCTAATGTGAGCTACCAACCAAGCCCGGGAGATGGTTGAAGGTATGGGTAGAAGCGCGATGGGGATACCAGACCCGGTTGCTGCTTCTTGATGCGCATTTCCACCTTGTGGCGCGTACGGAAAGTTCTCTGAGAAGGGGAAGGGTTTTCGCAGAACGGCTTTTTGATCTGACCATTGGGATAAGGAGGATGCCATGACGAACACGAACCCAAGCAATCGGAAACAGTCGACGATGGCCAAAGGCGTAGGAATGCTGCTGGTGGTGGCGCTGCTGTTTTCATCCCAGGCGCCTGCGGTAGAAGCGGCTGGAAACATCAAGCGCGACTGGTCAAGGGTGCAGACAGTGGCACCGGGGACTCGGACCACGGTACTGCTGTACAGGGACCTGGCCGCTCCGGGGAAACGGAAGATCAAGGGCCGCTTCCACTCTGCCACGACCGAATCGGTCACGCTCATGCTACCGAGCGGGCAACGGAGCACGTTGGAAAAAAGGGATGTGCGCCGGGTTCTGGTCTATCGTCCTCTGGGGAAACGATACCAGGTACCGATCGTCGCCGCTATTGGGGGGGGCATCGGTATCCCTTTTAGTATTCTCGCCGCAGCCGACACAGTGGCGCCTGCGGCAGTTTTCTCCATCGGCATTGGCATCTTTGTCGGAATACCCGTTGCCATTGCTCTTTTGGTTGCCCCCAGGATGGGAGGCATTTACAACGTGCCCCGCCACTATAAGTCTCCTCCCGACGACAGGAAGCGACAGGGGAGTGCGCCCAATCGCAGGGACTGACGACTTTGGCCGATCAGCTCGGTGATCTCTCCATTCCAAAAAGGAGAATAGGATGACAAACGACAACTCAAGCAATCGAAGGCAGTCGAGGATGACCAAAGTCGTTGGAATAGTCCTGGTGGTGGCGCTGTTTTGTTCGTCCCGGGCGCCTGCGGCGGAAGCACCGTGGTGGACAAAGAGGATCCAGCCCGACTGGTCCATGGTTCAGACGGTGCCGCAGGGAACTCGAACCACGGTGCTGCTGCACAAGGACTTGGCCCCTCGGGAAAAACGGAAGGTCAAGGGCCACTTTCTGTCTGCTACAGCCGAATCCATCACGCTCGTGCGACCGAGCGGGCAACCGCGCACGATCGATAAGGAGGAAGTTCGCCGAGTTCTCGTCTTACGTCCTGTAGCGGATCGATTCGAAACGGGTGTCGGTGCTGCTGCTGGTTCCCTGCTGGGCATTCTCGCCGGAAGAAAATCAGGCGACTTCGCCGGGAGCATTGTGCTTCTCACCTGCGCGTTCGCGGGCCTAGGGTTCTTGTTGGCCCCGAAGATGAAACGCATCTACAACCTGCCGCGCGACCACCAGAAGGGTCAGAAGCGTGATTCCCAATCAGTCCCCGATCCCAAGAATTCTTGATGCGAGCTGCTGACCGGACCAGGAGATGGGGCCTGGAGAGCCGATCAGGCATTCATCCTGCTCCAACAGCCTGTAATCGGACAAACGGCCACAAAAAAGCCACAGGCGCACGGGGACTGCGCTTACGACTTGGACAGCTCCCCGCCGGCAGCCGGTCACCGGAAATGAGATCCATCCCGACTCGTCGGAACGAATCCGATTCCCAATGCAATCCAGGGGTCCGAAAAGCCGACAAACCCTTTACTGAAGCCCGGCTTTCAGTCTCTGGTCCCTTCCCCCTGGTTCCCTCCAAGCGGTTCATCAACGGCCAGGTTGCACCCAGTGCCTCCCGGTCGGTGGTGCCTGGCAGCAACGCCACCGAGGTTGTGGCAGTGCTGTAGGCAGCTCGGGTGCGGAACCGTTTCCACTGCCAGACCTCCGTTTCCCTTCCAAGCCTGTCCCAGTCGACATTTTGTATGTCGACGCGTTCACTGTCAGAAATTCCTGACAGGTGCCTCAGAGGTGTCTGCTGGAAATCCATTGTTGTAAGCCATCCATTATCAGCGCTTTACAGGATTTTTCGTCGATCTTCCAACTTGGCATGGCACGTGCATCAGGGAAGTGTAGTTCGACTGAAACTCCGCTACAGATTCACTTGACCTTGTGCCGACGGAGTTGATTCCAGGCACCTGAAGGATCTAAGGGGCCGGGAAATTCCTGAAACGACCTGTCCAGGATTTGGAAAAGGAGGACGTCATGACCCATGCCAATGTCATTGGTGGAATGCATACGAAGATGGCCAGAGCGGTAGGGGTGTCACTGGTGCTGGTCCTGTTCATGACGAGCAACGTCCCTGAAGCGACTGCCGGATTCAGGGTGAAGCGGGACTGGTCCAGGGTGCAGATCGTCACACCCGGGACACGCACCACCGTGCTGCTCTACAAGGACCGGGCCCCGAGAGGGAAGAGGAAGATCAAGGGCGTTTTCCACTCGGCTCGGAGCGATTCCGTCACCCTGCTGCTGCCGCGCGGTAAAACCCGCACGCTTCACAAGCAGGATGTGCGCAGGGTGCTGGTCCGGCGGCCCTTCAGGAAGCGCTACCAGGGATGGATCGCCGCGGGCGCCAGCGGTGCCTATACAGTGCCCATGGTGTTGCGTCCGGGAGCAGACCTCAATCCCAGGGGCAAGTTGCTTGTGTCTGCCCTGTTCATTGCTGCGCCCACGGCCTTCGCATTTCTGGTGGCGCCCAGGATGGGGGGTATCTACAACGTGCCTCGCAACCACCGGAAGCGTCAAGAGAGTGGTTCCCAATCAACACTCGACCGCAAGGGTTCTTGATGCGAGCTGCTGAACAGACCTGGCAGATGGCGGCCGTGGGAGCTGGCCGGTCGTTTTACCGGGTAGCAGAGGCCTTGTTGGCCGGATGCGGAGAGGGTTTTTCTGAAAGGCCATCCAGTCTGAGCCATCGGAGAAGGGGGAAACTGTGACCAACACCAACAAAGGCAGTGGGAGCCGGTTGAGGCTGGCCAAAGCCGCAGGAGTTCTCTTTCTGGTGGCTCTTGCGAACCTGCACCTGGGGGCACAGCCTCGCCCGGCGGAACTTCGCTTTCACGTAGGGCGCGCCGCCTTCCCGGAGGCCTCCGAGCACCTCTCGGCCGGGGCTTCCTACCGCCACTACTTCGGAAAGCGCGGCTGGGCCCTCGAGCCGGAATACTCGTTCATGACCGTCATGAGCGAGGGATACCACCGGGACGACATGCTGATCCTGAACGTGGTCAAGGATCTCACCAGGCCGTCAAGACGTTGGTCGCTCCACATGATCATGGGAGGGGGGGCCTACTTCCATCGTACAAGAG
>JAPVWS010000370.1 GCA_027493295.1 Candidatus Versatilivorator vitaminiformans
TTCGAAGCAGACGATCCCCCGCCAGGTGGCCGTGGGTGTCGTTGTATTCCTTGAATCCATCCAGGTCGAACAGACACAGGGAACAGGCGCTGCCGGCCCCTTTGGCCCGTTCCATTTCCCTCGGCAACTGCTCGAACAGATCCCGCTGGTTGTAGAGCCCCGTCAGATCGTCGGTGAGCGTGAGCCGCTTCAACTGGCGCTCCAGGGCAATCTTGCGGCTGTCAAGCTTGGCCCGGGACGCCCGCACCTGCTCGCAAAGGTGAGCATTTTCCAGGGCCAGGGCCGCCTGGTCCGCCACCAGCCTCAGGAAGTCTCGGTCGCAACGGTCCAGGGAGTCGCCGGCCGAGTGTCCAAGCACCAGGGCGCCCGCCAGGTGTCCTCCGGCCATCAGGGGCAGCAGAGTATGAGAAGCAGCCGCCACCGGAAAGGGAGGAACCCGGTCGCCGGCACCGGGTCTGGAGTTGCGCCGTCCGAAGACAGGAGCCCCGGGAACTTCCAGGATGGGCGCCAACAACGGGTGGTCCAGCGGAACACGCCCCCAAAACTCAGGGCCACCATCGGATTGGACCTCCACTGCCGTAACCTCCCAGGCCTTGCGTTCCCGATCGAGTCGGGCCAGTGCCCAGCAGTCGCCACCGATGACAGGACGGCTTTGATCCCTGATCACCCCGAGAATTTCCCCCGGCTTCAGGCCGGCGGTCAGGCTCCGGGCAATGGCAGCCGCGGCCTGCATCCTTCCATTTCGCACCGTTCCCGATTCAGACCGTCGCCCCCCGGCCTGGCGAACGGAATCGGGAGCCGTGCGCTGATGCACCGCTCCTGGTTCCCGTAACCGTCGATCGGGAGTCCCTGCCGGCATCCCATCCACCCCCCTTCCCTGTTTCAATCGCTACCGATACCGCAGCTCCACGCTCCAACCGTCAATCAGCTTGAGGGGATGGATGCGATACTCCCGCGGCTGCAGTGCCATTGCCTCCAGATCCTTTCGATGGCCCAGCCGCCGAATCGTGTGCCATTGGGTCTTGCGCACAATCCGGCCGCCGCTGTCCCAGAAGGCCAGTCCGGCGGCTCCCCCGGCGTATGCCTTGCTTGCCTGCCGGGCATACCGGCTGCCGGGCATGTTGCGTGGAGTGACGTCTTCGAAGAAGACGGTTCGGGTACCCCGGGTGATCTTTCGAAAAAAGTCGTAGTCCACCCTTTGGGTCCCGTCCCCTCCGGTATAGACGCAGAGGATATCCACCAGCCCTTCTCGAGTCCAGGTCTCCAGATCCAGGGCGGCCCGGCGATTCCAGACTGCGTCGTAGCCCACGTTGGCCAGCACTTCTATCCGGGGGCCCTGGGGGCGCTGCCGGTCCAGCCGCCCGCGCAATTCCCGCATAAAAGTGGTGACGTAGGTTGCCCAGTGCCTCTCCAAGCGCTCGTCCGCCGCCGGTGGGTCGCCCCGGCGCCGGGCCGGTTCGGGGAGTCGGCGGGGATCGATGCCGTAGGCCTTCTTGAAATCCTCGACCACCGGAGGCTCAAACAGCACGAAAGGAGGCCTGCGGGTATAGATCAATTGCACGCCCTTGACTCCATAGCCCGCCAATTCCGCCAGCAGGTCCAGGTAGAAGCGCCTCACCTGGCTGTAGGCCAGGCTCAGCCGGACAATGGTGTGCCCCTCCCGATCCCGGCAGCGCCACTGCGGGTGCCGTTTCCAGAAATGCACGGGCTCGAACCAGACCGGAGGCATGGTGGCCATGGTTCCCATGCGAAAACCCAGGTAGACCTCAATATCCATGGAATGGGCATGATCCACCGCCACTTTCAGGGGGTCGATGCCGCGGGACTGAAAGCGGCGGAGGCTCTCGGCGGCCCGCTTCCCCGCCTCCACCGGAAAGTCTTCCTCTCCGGCCCCCATCATCGCTCCCACCCGGCTGGGATAGAGGGTTTGGCCGGCCCCGATGCCCCCGGTTCCCAGAAAGAGCTTCCCGACATCGGTGCCCCGCAGCGGCTCCAGGTTTTCCTGGATGTCCTGCACCGTCCGCGCACCCGAATGAAACGGTCCCTGCCCGTCCATCTCAGCCGCCAGCAGCCTGGTATCGGGGCGCCCGCCGGCCATCCGGTACTCCTCGACTTCTTCCGCGGTCAACGAAACCAGCCGCACAAAGGCCAGTTGGGCCACGCTGGGATGGCTGGTCCTCAGGTGGGAGATCACCAATTGCTGCCCGCCCAGGTCGGCGGCCTTCCAGAAGACCTCCTCGATGTCGGTCACCCCCATGGCCGGTCGCGGGCGAAGCCAACTCCCGTCGGGCTTGCGCTGGTAACCCAGCCGACTCGGGGCCAGGCTCTCGAAGAGTCTCTCATCGCTCAGCTTCAGCCTCAGTCTGAACTCGTCGATCCTGGCCCCTCCGAAGAGCCCCACGTAGATGGCATGCCATCCCTGAACCGGCAGGGACAGCTTCAGGTCGGGAGGATGAGTCAACTGGCCCCTGGCCACCATCACCCCCTGGATGCCCGTTTCGGTCCGGTAGGGGATGGTGTACCAGCACCCCTTGCTGGGCTTGGGGCTGATCGCCTCACGCGGCTCCGCGCTGGAAAGGTCCGCCAGCAACACCCCCGTGTGGCGGGGCGAGTGCCAGAAGCCGGGAGCCGCCGCCCCGGAACCGCCCTGGGCGCGGGCCTCGACCGCCTGGAAAACGGCCGGCGCCAGGCCCACCGCCCTGATAAACCCTCTTCGGGAGACCGAAGTTGTCGGATCCGATGTTCGGCTCATGCTCACGCTTCCTGCTCAGCGCCGGTAGGTCACTTCCAGTTCCAGCGCTGTCAGCGTCAGCGCCGACGCGGCTGCAGCCGCCAGCTCCACCTTTACCACGTTGATTCCCCGACGCATCGCCTGGGCCGGGACAGGCCCGATCATCCAGTCAGGCTGACGCCCGGCCAGGCGCAACCGTTCTCCATTGAGACGAACCGTAACCGAATCCCTTTTTCGCGGACCCGCCAGCTTCAGTCGGAACTCGAGGGATTGGAGACGGTCCCCGGCACCGGCCAGGTCATCCGCCACCGGCAGCAGGCGCTGCACCGTGTCGCCGGGCGCGACCTGAGCCGGCAGTCGCCCTCCGACCGGCACCGAACCCATCATGAAGCCCTCCTGCAGGCTCTCCAAGTTTTCGACGACATAGAGCTTGTTGGTGAAAGCCAGCGGGTCGGGGTCCCCGATCTCCTTCCACACCCGGCGCGCCATTCGGGTGGCTCTGCTATCGGGGTGTCTGGGGAAAAGGTTGAAGGTCATGATGCCCCGGGCTCCCGCCAGCCAGGCATTGGCCGCCGCCGCCCTCCAGGCCTTGAGAGCCAGCTCCTCGTTGGCATCCGGCAGGGTTCGACCCCACTGGTCCGCGTCGGTCGAGTAAAAGCGGCGGGCACCAAGCGCGTGCTCGAAGCCGGAGGAGCTCAAACAGACATAGACCGGCACCCCCCACTGGTTTCCGCTGTCGATCATGTCCCTGGCCGGCATGGTGAAGGGGTCGTACCCGCCTCCCACCACAATCAGGTCCAGGTAGCCGCGCCGCGCCCACTGCTCGACATCGAAACCGAAGTGTCGATTCTGCGCCAGCGTGGGTAGGACCCGAACGCTCATCAGAATGGGCCTTCCCTTGCGCCGGCTGGCGGCCAGCACCTCCGCGCGGATGCGGCCGACCATCTCGGTCATCATCTCGAGGTGCGGCCGGGTGACCGGCTTGAAGAGGCGAGTCTCCGGAAAGAAGGCGGGATGGCGCAGAAAGTCCAGGTCGACGCCGTCCACATCGTAGCCGGCCAACACCTCCTTGAAGGTCTCCACCATGAGGTCGCGAACCTGGGGATGGGCGTAGTCGACGAAAGTCCAGATGTTGCGCGGATCGGACGGGGGGAAGCGCTCCTTGTCCCCTGGCCTTCCCATCAGAAGGTGACGGTGATCCCGTTTCCACCGAGCAATTTCGGACTCGGGTTTGGCGTTGTCGTGAATGTCGTTCATCCGCATCGACCAGAAGACTTCCACCCCTTGCCTGCGGGAGGCCTCGATCACCAGGCGGAGATCGTCGGTACCCTGCCGGGCCAGATCCCTCAGCCGGCCTGCCAGGGGCTCGCTGCTGACCGCTCCGGTGTAGAGAGGGCTGATCGGCCTACGGGAAAAATAAAAGACACTGTCCACCATGGTGCCGGCCGCGTGGTCGGTCCGCACCGACAGAAACTTCTCGGCGGTCGCCGGGCCGGCCAGATGCAACAGATCGTCGCCGTCGTTGTTGAAGATGACCCGACGCTGGCGCTCGACCGCCGCCCTGCGAGCGGACTCGAGGGAATCCTTCGTCTGCGGCCGGTTCTGGCAGCCAAACATCCCGCCCCACGACAAGAGGGCTGCAAGGCACAGGACGACCCGTGAAGCGAGGTTCTCGGTTGGGAACAGTCTCATCAACGCCGGTCCCCTTGGAATGGATTCAGGCTCAAGCCTTTCACAATGGAGGCATGAACACAATGGTTTCAGGTATGATCAACGAGACGGCAAGCAGAGCCGTCGACATTCCTGACGAGTGAGCAGACTCGGCCCAGCCGAGGACACTTTGGCCATTGAGCGGAACGCAGCCCCAGGCTGTCGGCAGAACGCTCTGAGGTCCTCTCCCCAAGTCCATCCCCCGGACAGCCAGTCCCTGCTCTTCGCAACACAACGCCATGAAAGCCAAGGCATGGTTGGCCGGCGCCCTGGCGGTGCTGGTCCTGTTCTATTGGGTCCACCGTCGCCCGAACAGTCCCCCCGGAACTCCGGTTCCGGCACCGGCCGGCGGCGGGGTCTTGCGCATCATGGCCCAGGCGGTGGATTCGCTGGATCCCATACACTCCCGCAACTACTGGGAATCGGCCATTGTCCTGCAGTTGTTCGACGGCCTGGTGCGATTGGACGAGCACCTGGCCGTGGCACCCGCCATTGCCAGGGACTGGCGGATCTCCTTCGACGGCACCACCTACACCTTCCAGCTGCGCCGGGACGTCCGTTTCCACCATGGACGGCCGGTCACGGCCCAGGATTTTGTCTACTCCCTCACCCGGCTGGTCGATCCGCGGTGGAAGGCAGTGGACGCGGAATATTACACCCGGATAAGCGGCGCCGCCGCCTTCCGCTCGGGGAAGTCCGACAGCGTCAGCGGACTCAGGGCATTGGGCTCCCACACCCTGCAGATCGTCCTGGATCAGCCCTATGCTCCCTTTCTACAGGTGCTGGCGCTCCCTTCGGCTTCGGTGGTTCCGAGGGAAGCGGTGGAAGCCGGGGATCGGCGGTTCGACCGATCACCTCTGGGCACCGGCGCCTTTCGCCTGAAGAGGCTGGGACCCTCCCACGAAATACACCTGGAGAGCCATTCACACCACTTCCTGGGGAGGCCTTACCTGGACGGACTGCGGATTCGAACCGTGGCCGCTCTCACCGACCGCGGGAGCTTTCGGGAATTTGCCCGAGGCCGTCTGGACCTGTCCTTTATTCCCGCTGATGAAATCCCCCGGGCTTCAAGCAGGACGGATTGGGCGATCCGGACCTTTCCCGTCCTGCGTTTGCTCTATCTGGGTTTGAACGTGAAGGCCCCAGGCACCAGCCAACAGTTACTGCGAAAAGCCGTCTGCCTGGCCGTCGACCCGGGCCTTGTCTATGGAGGCTTGACCGACTTCGAGCCCACCGACCGCCTGATTCCCTTCTCGCTGCTGGGATCCCGGCGGCAACCGGTCCGGACCCGGAACCTGGAAGCGGCCAGACAGGCTCTGAAAAAACTTCAGCATCGTCAGGGACCGCTACCCAGGCTGAGCCTCTGGACTTCCGCCCGGCTGCCGGAGGCCCGCCGGAGGCTGCAACGCCTTCTGGAGGGCCCCCGCTCCATCGGACTGAAGATCGATGTCCGGGGCGTGGATTCCATGAGGGAGCTCCTCGACCGCATCTATGCGGGACAAGCTCCCATGTTTCTGCTTGGAGAGGTGATCGATTTCCCCGATCCGGACGCCTTGCTGAGCCGGCTGTTTCATTCACGCAGCAACGGGAACCCCTTTGGGTACTGGAATCCCGAGGTGGACCGGTTGCTGCGCCGTGCCAGGGGAACGCAGGACCAGACCCAGCGGGCCCTACTCTACCGGCAGATCGAAGAGCAGATCCTGGGTGACCACGTGGTAGCGCCGTTGGCACTGGTCCGGTACTCGCTGGTACACCGGCGGCAGGTTCGGGGGCTGCAGATCAACTCGCTGGGCTTTCAGCACTTCCACTTCCGCAAGGTGTGGCTGGCTCCGGGATGAGCTCCCGTTGCCGGAAACAAACGCCGTAACTCAGGAAGCCGCAGGTTTGCGGCGTCGCGTATGCCCCCCTCCGCATCAGCCTTCGCCTGCGGCTCGGCTTCTGCGACTCCCCCTCAAGGGGGGAGTGA
>JAPVWS010000371.1 GCA_027493295.1 Candidatus Versatilivorator vitaminiformans
GGCTCGACGGTGAGGGTCCAACTCAATCGACAACTATGACCCGCATGACTCGCCACCTTCCCCGGCGAGAGGAGCGGGGGTACTTCAGCCGGTGGAACCATGCAGCTCCCGGACTTGATCAGGAATGTCGACGTTATTGCCGCGGCCGAGTCCCCCGAGACGAATATTTCAGGAATCGCCTACGATTCTCGACAGGTCGAGAAGGGGTACCTCTTCACAGCCCTCCGGGGGACCAGAACCGACGGCAATCGTTTTGTCGATCAGGCGGTCCAGCTTGGGGCCGGCGCAATCCTGTCGGAAAATTCCAGACCGAGGGCCTTTCCGCTGCCCTGGATTCGCGTCGTGCATGGCCGCCGGGCCTTGGCCCAAACCGCCGCGAACTTTTACCGTCATCCCAGTCGAAAGCTGCACCTGATCGGAGTCACCGGGACCAATGGCAAGACTTCTACCGCCTATCTTCTCGAGTCCATCCTGAAAACCGGCGGCTCACGGGTGGGGTTGATCAGCACCATCGCCTATCGAGCCCCCGAATGGTCAGCCCCGGCGGGGCTCACCACCCCCGAAAGCCTCGATCTGCAGGAGTTGTTCCACCGCTTTCGGCAGAACGGCTGCCAACACGTTGTGATGGAGGTCTCCTCTCACGCACTGGACCTGGACCGTGTCTACGCCAGCCAGTTCCGAGCGGCCGTCTTCACCAACCTGTCGCCGGAACACCTGGACTATCATCAGTCCATGGACAGCTATTACCAGGCCAAGAAACGGTTGTTTATGGACATGGGCCATGGGCCACCCGGGGTATCCATCGTGAATGTGGATGACGCTTGGGGACAAAAGCTGGCTCGCAGCATTCCGGGCCGATGTCTCACTTTTTCCGTGCGCCGTCCGGCAGATATCGGAGTCATGGAGTGTCAGTCGGGGTGGAGGGGCATGCGAGTCCGCTTGCGGCTTCAGGAGGATGAGCTGGAGGTCCGCAGCCCACTGTTGGGAAGCTTCAATCTCTCCAATCTTCTGGCCGCGGCAGCGACCGCCAGCAGTTTGGGCGTCGACCGGGATGCCCTGAGACATGGAATCGAGGCCTGTCCGCCCGTTCCGGGCCGGTTCGAACAGATCGATTGCGGGCAGTCCTTTCATGTGATCGTGGATTACGCCCATACCCCTGACGCCCTGCGGAATGTCCTCGCCACGGCCAGGCAACTGGGACCCAAGAGGGTCTTGGTGCTGTTCGGCTGCGGTGGGGAGCGGGACCGGTCAAAACGGCCGGTAATGGGTTCGATCGCCGAACAGTACAGCGACTGGGTCATGCTTACCTCCGACAATGCCCGCGGCGAGGACCCGCTGGCGATTCTCGGAGAGATCCAGGCAGGTTTTCGGTTCGATCGGAATGAGGCCGAGCCGGATCGGCGGGAGGCGATTCGGCGGCTCTTTTCGCGGGCCGAATCGGGAGATCTGGTCATTCTGGCCGGCAAGGGTCACGAGGTTGGCCAGCAGGAAGCCGGCCGGGTCCGCCCCTTTGACGATCGCCAGGTGGCCAGGGCTGTCCTTCGGGAGATGGACTATGGTGAATCGGCTTGCGGCCGGTGAAATCGCTCGAGCGGTGGGATCCTCAATCGATTCGGCCTACCGGCAGACGGTCCCTTCGGGCTATTCCATCGATTCTCGAACCCTGCAGGTCGGGGACTGCTTTGTCGCTATTCAAGGGCCTCGATTCGATGGTCACCAATTTATTCCCGAGGCGGTGCGCAAAGGGGCCTCCCTCCTGATTGTCAGCCGGGAGGAGGCCTGCAGGTCGGCGCCGGGAACACCCTTTGTTCGGGTGGAAGACACGTTGACGGCGCTTCAGCAACTGGCCGGTTGGGTGCGCCGCCGTTGGGGGAAGCCCCTAGTGGGAATTACCGGGAGCGTCGGCAAGACGACCGCCAAGGAGATTGCCGCCCACCTGCTGGCCGGCCCCTTCAAGGTTTTCAGAAACCATCGAAACTTCAACAACGACTACGGGCTGCCACTCTCCCTGCTGCAGTTGGAGTCGGATCACCAGATCGCCGTAATGGAGCTCGGGATGTCGGCCCCCGGAGAAATCGCCAGGTTGAGTTGTATCGCCCGGCCCGATCTGGGCGTGGTGACCAACGTCAAACCGGTTCACCTGGAGTTTTTCCCCTCCGTCGGCGGCATTGCCAGGGCAAAGCGGGAACTCATCGAGAACCTGCCCCCCAGGGGAGTTGCCTTCCTGAACAATGACGATGCCCGCGTGCGGAAGTTCAGCCGGAATTTTTCGGGCGAGGTCGTCACCTTCGGCATTGAAAGGCCGGCGGCCTTCCACGTCGACCGCATTTGGGACAGGGGGCTGGGTGGATGTGAATTCAAGGTGCGGCATCGCGGTCGAAGCCACCGGTTGACCTCACCCCTGCTGGGTGCCCACAATGTCTCGAACTGCTTGCCTGGAATCGCTCTGGCCCACCGCATGGAGATGAGCTTCCCGGACATCGCCGCACGACTGCTCAGCCTGAAGCCGGGGCAGGGCAGGGGACGACCCCTGTTTTTCGAACAGGGGATCTGCGTGGTGGATGACAGCTACAACTCCAATCCCGCCGCCCTCATGACCATGATGCGACTCCTCAAGGGGATCCCCGGCTATGGAAGGAAAATCCTGGTCGCGGGAGAAATGATGGAGTTGGGAGCCGACGCCCCCCGGTTCCACCAGGCATGCGGCAAGGCGGCGGCCGGCTGGGGCTTCGATCTGATTCTTGGAGTCCGGGGACTTGCCGATCGAGTGGTGGCCTCGGCCCGAGCCCTGGGGTACGACCCCAGCCGATCGGTCTTTTTCGAAGACGCAGCCGAAGCCGGCGAATGGCTGGCCCCTCGCATCCGGCCCGGCGACCTGATACTGGTGAAGGGCTCGCGCGGAGTGAGAACCGAGGGAGTGATACAGAGGTTGAAGGAGGACTTCGCTCTTTCCGCCTGAGGTCGGGAACTACCCGTCGGGCCCCGGCCGCGGACCCGACGGCTGATCCGGCGCGGGCTGGCGAGAACATCCGGCTTTCCGGTGCGGAGGTCGGCTTAAATCCAATGCTCTACCACCTTCTCTACGAGTGGCTGTTTGACGTTTTCCCCGACGCATCGGTACTGAACGTCTTTCGCTATATCACCTTCAGGACGGCCTGTGCCAGCATTACGGCCCTGGTGCTGGCCCTGATCCTGGGTCCCTGGCTCATTCGCCGCTTACGCCAGTTCCAGGTGGAGCAACACATCCGGGAGGAGGGTCCGAGTCACCATCAGGTCAAGGCCGGCACGCCCACCATGGGCGGTGTTCTGATCGTGGCCAGCACGGTGCTGCCCACCTTCCTGTGGACGGATCTGAGCAATCCGCTGGTGTGGGTCGGCCTGGGTTCGATGATCGGGTTCGGCGCCATCGGTTTTGCCGACGACATCATCAAGATCAAGCGGCGGAGAAACCTGGGGTTGACGGCTCGGATCAAGCTGGGACTGCAACTTGCCCTGAGCGGCGCCATTGCAGCCGGCCTGCTGCTTCTCAAATCTCGGGGAGCCTATCAGACCGATCTGGCCGTCCCCTTCTTCAAGGATCTGCAGCCCAACCTGGTGTTGGATGCATTTGCCGGATCCGCACTGCATTTCCTGGATTTCCTTCCATTCCTGCTATTCGTGTGGGTGGTTCTGGTTGGATCTTCCAACGCCGTCAACCTCACCGACGGGTTGGACGGTCTCGCCATCGGCTGCGTGGTCGTCGCCGGCGGGGCGCTGACGGTGCTGACCTATGTCACCAGCCACGCCTCCTTTGCCGGATACCTGGATATTCCTCATCAGGCCGGTGTCGGGGAGTTGACCATTTTTTGCGGGGCCATGGTGGGCGCTTCGCTGGGTTTTCTCTGGTACAACTGCCATCCGGCCGAGCTCTTTATGGGCGACGTGGGCTCGCTGTCCCTGGGCGGGGCCATCGGGACCGTGGCCGTGATCATCAAGCACGAAATTCTGCTGGTGGCCATTGGCGGCATATTCGTCCTGGAGTGCCTGTCGGTGATGATTCAAGTCTCTTTCTTCAAGATGCGGAAGAAACGGGTCTTTCGCATGGCGCCCCTGCACCACCACTTCGAGCTTCTGGGGTGGAGTGAATCGAAGGTGGTGGTGCGCTTTTGGATCGCCGCTCTGATCTTTGCGTTGTTCAGCCTGACCACGCTCAAGCTGCGCTGATCTTCTGAAATGGCGGTTCCGTGGCACGGTCTGCGCGGCTTGCCACACGACATGAACCACACGGAATGACATTGGAAGCAGAGCCGTTTGCAGGAAAAAGGGTCCTGGTGGTGGGGATGGCCCGCAGTGGAATGGCCGCCGCAAGGTTCTTGGGGGCCAAGGGAGCTCGGGTGACGGTCTCGGACGCCCGGGGTCGAAGCCGGTTGGAGCCGGAAATCCGAACGCTGCAGGCACTTGGGATCGGTTGGGAGGTCGGTGGGCATCGGCCGGAAACGTTCCTGAAGGCGGAGTGCATTGTGGTGAGCCCCGGCGTTCCCCTGGAGCAGCCGGTTCTGAGAGAGGCAGCGGGTCGGGGAACGGAGATCTTGAGCGAGATCGAGCTGGCCTCCCGCTTTCTGAGAGGGAGAATCGTCGGAATCACCGGCTCCAACGGCAAGACCACCACGACCACGTTGGTCGGAGAAATCCTTGAAGCTGCCGGCTTTCGGGTTCAGGTGGGAGGCAATATCGGAGTCGCCCTGACCTCCCTGGTTGAAAGCTCCGCTTCCGACTCGATCAACGTGGTGGAGTTGAGCAGTTTTCAGTTGGAGGCGATCACTTCCTTTCGGGCTCACATCGGGTTGATTCTGAATATCACCCCCGACCACATGGATCGATACCGCAGCCTGGCAGCCTACGCGAGCGCGAAGCTGAACCTCTTGAACAATCAGGAAGCCGCGGACTTTGCGGTGTTGAATCGCGACGATCGGCTGCTGCGTGAACTGGCCGAGCCAATGGCTGCCAAGAGGTTCTGGTTCAGCACCAGGATCCCCGTGGATCAGGGGACCTGCCTGCAAGACGGCGCCCTGGTCTTCAGCAATCCGGGTAGACGGGAGCAGGTGGTCCGGGTGGAGGACGTCCGGATCAAGGGGAGGCACAACCTGGAAAATGTGGCCGCCGCGGTCACCGTGGCCCGCCTGCTGGGTGCATCGGTCGAGTCCATCCGGGAAACCGTGGCGCGTTTCCGCGGTGTCTCCCACCGGCTGGAGTGGGTACGCCAGATTCGAGGCGTCGATTTCTACAACGACTCCAAGGCAACCAATCCGACCTCGGCCCAGAGGGCCTTGGAAGCCTTCGAGCAACGGCTGGTTTTAATTCTGGGTGGGCGCGACAAGGCCAGCGACTTTACCGTACTGAGTCCGCAGGTAGGCCGCCGGGTGAAGGGCCTGGTCCTCTTGGGTGAAGCCAGCCGCAAGATCGAATCCCAACTGGCCGGGACGGCTCCCGTGACCCGTGCCGCCAGCATGGAGGAGGCGGTTCGCCTGGCCTTTGGTCAAGCGGACCCGGGAGAGGTAGTGCTTCTGGCCCCTGCCTGCTCCAGCTTCGACATGTTTCGGGATTACGAGGATAGGGGAAACGTGTTCAAGGAGGCGGTACATCGCCTCCAGTAGATTTCAGTGACCGCCGGGAGTTGGAGAAACGTCCTCGCCGGCCGCAAGTCGCATCCCTGGATCGTTCCAAATGGCGCGAAAGCTGTCACCGGACAAGCTGCTGTTCACCACCACCCTGGCCTTGGTGCTCGTGGGAGTGGTCATGGTCTTCAGCGCCTCTGCCGTGATGGCGGAGGAAAAGTTCGGCAGCCCCTACTACTTTTTGATTCGTCAGGGCGTGTGGGCGCTCTTGGGACTGATCGGCATGTGGTGGGCCATGCACGTCGACTATCGCTCCTATCGTCACCCGCTCTGTGTCTATGGAGGACTGTTCGTCTGTATTCTGCTGCTGGTTGGCGTTTTCTTCATGGACCCCAACCACAACACCCACCGCTGGATTCGGTTGGGGTCCCTGTCATTTCAGCCATCCGAGCTCAGCAAACCGGCCCTGGTGATCTTCATGGCCTCCCTGCTGGAGAAGGAGGCCAAGCGGGTGAACGACTGGCGTCATACGCTCCTGCCTTGTCTGGCGGTGCTGTTTGTGGTGCTGGGTTTGATCGTTGCGGAGCCGGACCTGGGGACCTCCATCACCATCGGGGCGGTGGCTTTTGTGCTGCTGTTTTGCGCCGGCCTGCGGCTCACCTATGTGCTGGGCGCCGCCCTTCTAGCCATACCGCCCCTGTTTTGCCTGGTCTATTTCTATGAGTACCGAATGCAACGCGTGCTGGCCTTCCTCGATCCCTTGAGCGATCCCCTGGGATCGGGCTTTCAGATCCTGCAATCCTGGACCGCCGTGGGGAGTGGGGGGTTGACGGGTCTGGGCCTGATGGCGGGCAAGCAGAAGCTCTTCTACCTGCCGGAACCCCACACCGACTTCATCTATGCCGTCATCGGGGAAGAGTGGGGCCTGGTCGGTTCCCTGGCGGTGCTGGGACTGTTCGGGGTGTTTCTGTGGCGGGGCGTCCGCCTGTCCTTGCGGGCCGGGGACGGCTTTGGACGTTTTCTGGGGCTCGGCCTCACCGCCATGGTCGTGTGCCAGGCGTTCGTCAACATCAGCGTCGTATTGAGTTTGCTGCCCACCAAGGGGATTCCGCTTCCCTTTGTCAGCTCGGGCGGCTCCTCGTTGCTGGTCAGCCTGGTAAGTGTCGGCGTTCTGCTCAATATCTCCCAGCACTCCGATTGAGGGGACAGCCTCAGGCGGCGGAAGGGCCGGACAGGTCTAATCGCGGGTCCATGCGGGAGCCATCAGGTCTGGGTGAAAAAGATGCCGAAGACGGAATCTTCTTCATCGCGCAACCAGCAACCGGGTGAGGAAGGGGTGCTCAGACTCCTGATTGCGGGCGGCGGTACGGGAGGGCACCTTTACCCGGGCATCGCAGTCGCCCGGATGCTCGCCAAGCGCTATCCGGAGGTGGAGGTTCAATTCGTCGGAAGCGGGCGTCCACTGGAGGCAAGTATTTTGAAAGAGGCGGGATATCGCTTGAACCGACTGCCCGTATCGGGATTGAAGGGGGTCGGGCGGATCGGTCTGATCCGGGGAATCCTCAAGCTTCCCCGGAGTCTGTGGGCTGCCTGGGGAATCGTTCGCCGATTCCGCCCGACCGTCGTCCTGGGAGTCGGGGGCTATTCCTCGGGTCCACCGGTGCTGGTCGCTTGGCTGGCGGGAGTTCCCACTCTGCTTCACGAGTCCAATGCGCAGCCGGGCATCACCAATCGCTTGTTGTCGCCTTTCTGCCGCAAGGTGGCCACGGCCTTTCCGGAGTGCGAGACCTTTTTCCCGGGGAAAGCCGTGTTGACGGGGACTCCGGTGCGCCCGGAGTTTTTGGCCCGTCCGACCAGACCTCCCGAGCGTCCCTTCGTTCTGTTGATTTTCGGAGGCAGCCAGGGCGCCCGGGCAATCAACCGTGCCGTGGTGGATGCATTGGAGGGGTTGCGCCCGCACTTGGGCCAAATGCATTTCATACACCAGACCGGCGAGCACGATTTCGTCCGGGTGGAGCAGGCCTATCGGGAGGCGGCGGCCCGGGCCCTGGTAAAACCCTTCTTCACCGACATGCCGAGCCAGTTCCCGAAAGCCCACCTGGTGGTGTGCCGGGCCGGCGCCGCCACCCTGGGTGAGTTGGCGGCAGCGCGCAAAGCCTCCCTGCTGGTTCCTTTTCCAGGGGCCACCGACAACCATCAACTGCGCAACGCCGAATCGCTGGCGGCTGCAGGAGCTGCCGAAGTCATCCCACAGGACGAATTGAGTGGCAGGCTCCTGGCCAGACGGGTCGAACATTATCTTGGCCACCCGGAGGAGTTGGAGCGGATGGAAGCTCGGAGCGGCCGCTTGGCCCGGCCCGATTCAGCCCGAAAGATCGTGGACTTGATTGGTCATTTGGCGGGTTTGGATTGATGGCGCGGAGGTCGCCGCCGGATCGGTACGGTTCGCGGTGAGAGAAGCGGGCTAGGCCCGCCAGAGGCGTGCATGTTCAAGAGGATTCAGCGGATTCACCTCATTGGGGTGGGTGGATCCGGAATGAGCGGGATCGCTGAAGTGCTTCTGAACCGAGGCTACCGGGTCAGCGGCTCGGACCTCAAGCTGACGTCAGTGACCCAACGGCTGGTTGAGCGGGGCGCCCGCATCCATGGAGGCCATGCCCCGGCGCACCTGGATGCTGCAGACGTGGTGGTGGTGTCCTCGGCGGTGAAGCCTGACAACCCGGAAATCGAGGAGGCCCGGCGCCGGCAGATCCCCATCATTCCCAGAGCGGAGATGCTGGCCGAACTGATGAGAGGGAAGTATGGCATTGCGGTCGCGGGAACTCATGGAAAGACCACAACCACCTCCCTGGTGGCCGGTCTGACCGGGCATGGAGGCCTGGACCCCACTGTCGTGCTGGGGGGGCGCCTCAATGCCTTGGGAAGCAACGCCAAGCTGGGCACGGGTGAGTTCATGGTCGTTGAAGCCGACGAAAGCGACCGCTCCTTTCTGCTCCTGTCTCCGACGCTGGCGGTAGTGACCAACATCGACCAGGACCACATGGAGAGCTATGCCGGGATGGACGATCTCAAGAGCACCTTCGTGCAGTTTGTGAACAAGGTGCCCTTCTACGGCGCGGCGGTACTTTGCCGGGACGATGCGGCCGTCGCCTCGATCCTTCCCCGGATCAAGCGGCGGGTCATTACCTACGGCTTCGGCAGGGAGTCCGATTTGAGAGTCTCCGCGGCCGAATACTCCGGATTCGGGTCAGGGTTCGAGCTCAATTACCGCGGTCGGAGCCTCGGCACCTTCCGCCTCAACCTTCCCGGACGACACAACGCCCTCAATGCGGCGGCAGCCGTTGCGGTCGGATTGGATCTCGGTCTGGAACCTTCGGTGATGCGTTCCGCCTTGGCCGAATTCGAAGGACCTGACCGGCGCTTTCAGCTCAAGGGCCAGGTCGGGGGGATTACTCTCATCGATGACTATGGGCATCATCCGACCGAAATCGCGGCAACCCTGCATGCGGCAGGGCATCTCCGGGCCAATCGCCTGGTGGTGGTGTTTCAGCCGCACCGCTACAGCCGGACTCAGTACTGCTTCAAAGAGTTTACCGGGGCTTTCGACAAGGCCGACTTGGTTCTTCTGGCGGACATCTACGCCGCTGGCGAAGAACCGATCGACGGGTTGACTTCGGCCAGGCTGGCTCGGGAGATACGACAGCGCGGGCACCCGGAGGCCCGCTACCTGGGTGCCGCCGAAGATATGGCGCCTCAGGTGGCACCGCTGCTCGAAAACGGAGATTTGGTCCTTACCATGGGCGCCGGAAGCATCGCCAGACTGGCGGATGCGTTGTTGAAGGAGCTTGTAGAGGTAGCGTCCGGCAAATAGCCGATATTGCACCCAGACGCAAAGAGGGGAGGAACCCTGGATGAAGAGGGGCAAGACAAAGACGATGGGTTATCTGGAACGACAGCCAAGAGCCATTTTGGAAGGGCAAAGAGCATCAGGCAAGACCAAGGGCAGGACTGTAAGGGAGCTTCTGCGCTGGTCGCTAAAGCTCTCCTTCGGGTTGTTGCTGGCTTCCACGCTGTCGTTCGGCCTCTACTGGGTGCGAGACAGGCTTTACCACTCTCCCAGGTTCGATATCGCCATTACTGAAATCAACGGACTGCAACAGATTTCGCAGAACCAGGTCTTGCTCAAAATCAGTGAGTTGGCTCACCCCGACCGTAACCTGGTGAGATTCGATCTGGACCGACTGCGACGAAACCTGGAACTGATTCCATGGGTGAAAACGGTGGTTGTGCGCCGGGTGCTGCCTGACAAGCTGATTGTCGACATCGAGGAGCGGCGGCCGGTTGCCTTCGCCCGCGTGGGGCAGGAAACCCTGCTGATCGATGAGGAGGGCACGCTGCTGGAAAATAATCCGGAACAGCTGTCGCAGGCCGATTTTCCCGTCATTCTGGGAATGGAATCCGGTTTCACCCCGGAAATTTTGCGGCGCAACCGAGAGCGGATTGAACTCTATCTGCAGCTGATTGGAGCCCTGAATCGGGGCGGCGCCGGGTTGAGCAGGGATCTGTCCGAGGTGCACCTTCAAGACCCTGGTAACGTCTCGGTCATTCTCAATGGAGATACGGTTCTGGTTTACCTCGGTAGGGACGGTTTTCAGACCAAGTTTCGTCGCTATCTGGCGGCGAGCCGGGAACTCAAGAAAAAGTACCGGAACCTGGATTCCGTGGACATGCGCTACCGGGATCAGGTGGTGGTCAGAACCCTGGACCCCAAGCTGGCCCAGGGCGGCTCCCGGAAAGACTCTTCAGACGGTTGAGTTAAGCGGCAACGACTTTACGCATCGGTCCCATTTCGGAAGGCTGGAGGTCCGCTTGGCCCGCAAAACCAGATATGTGGTTGGCTTGGACGTCGGCACCACCAAGACGTGCACCATCATCTGCGAGGTCAACGATGAGGGAGCCCTGGAGGTAGTCGGGGTCGGTTCGGCCGAATCCAAGGGCATGCGCAGGGGCGTGGTCGTCAATCTGGACGGAGCCGTCTCCACCATCAAGAAATCGGTGGAGGAGGCGGAGAGCAGTGCGGGTACTTCCGTGGAGTCGGTGTTCGTGGGGCTGTCCGGGGGGCACATCCAGAGCTTCAACAGCCAGGGAGCGGTCGCGGTCACGGCTGAGAGCCGGGAGATCGGCCGAGCCGATATTCGGCGTGTACTGGAGACGGCCAAAGCGGTGTCGCTGCCCTCCGACCGCGAAATCGTCCACGTGCTTCCCCAGGAATTCGTGGTCGACGGCCAGGACGGTATCGGCGATCCTCTGGGTCTGTTGGGCACCCGACTGGAAGTGAATTGCCATATCGTCACCGGCTCGACTACAGCGGCGCAGAATATTGTCACGGCGGTCAACCGGAGTGGGCTCATCGTGGCGGACACTATCCTGCAACAATTGGCTTCCGCCGAGAGCACCTTGAGCGAAGATGACAAGGAGCTGGGAGTCGGCCTGGTCGACGTGGGCGGGGGTACAACCAATCTTGCCGTCTACACCTACGGAGGCATCCGACACAGCTCCGTTCTACCCCTGGGCGGGGACCAGATCACCAACGACATCGCCGTCGGTCTCAGAACCTCGATTCTGGAGGCCGAAAAGATCAAGCGTGAACATGGATGCGCCTTGTCGACCCTGGTCGAAGAGGATATCGAGTTCGAGGTTTCGACCGTCGCAGGCCGGCAGACCAAGTCCATCAGCAAACGGATTCTCTGCGAGATCATCCAGCCGAGGATGGAAGAAATCCTCACGCTGGTTCAAGAGGACATCAGACAGGCGGGTTTCGAGAGGCTGTTGGGAGCGGGACTGGTCATTACCGGGGGAACAGCCCTGCTCGAGGGCGTGGTTGAATTGGCCGAGCAGACCTTCGACCTCCCGGTTCGACCGGGTAGTCCCCGGGGTTTGGCGAAAATGGAGGACGCCCTGATCGCTCCAGCCTATTCAACTGCCGTGGGTCTGGTCCTCTACGGTTACCGCGCCCATGCCCACCGGTGGATCGGACATCCGGACGGCGACAACTTCCTGAAGAGATGGGGCTCGAGGTTGTTTTCCCGCAAGAGAGGCAAATTGTAGCCCGCAGGTCCCTGAACCGGACCCGGAATCATCAGAATTTTCGGGCTGACCAGCGAGGGATGACGACTACCAAACCTTGATGCTTGCAGCACCAACCAACACAATATAGGGTATTTTTCTTGATTTTCTCGACTTGAGCGCTTATGTTTTGAAGCTGTTTCGGTTCGGCCCCACGCGGGACCGAACCGGAGTCGAAGATCCGGTGTCACGATCCGGCGACCAACGACCCGGTCAGGCACTCACCGCAGTCGCCCAGAGAGACGAGGCCTCGGGCGCTACCATGCCAAGGAGTGGAACCATGGAATCGACCAAGACCGATCGTTCCGTCAAGTTTCTGTTGGACGAGCCCCGTTCCAACGGTGCTGTCATCAAGGTCATCGGCGTTGGAGGCGGGGGCACCAACGCCGTGAACCGAATGATCGACGCCGGCGTCGAGGCCGTCGAATTCATCGTGGCCAATACCGACACGCAGGCCCTCCAGGTGTCTCGGGCACCGACCAAGCTGCAGATCGGCGCCAAGCTCACCAACGGTCTTGGAGCCGGGGCCGATCCCTACGTCGGCCGAAGTGCGGCCCTGGAGGATACGGACAGGATCATCGAGGTTCTGGAAGGGGCCGACATGATTTTCGTTGCGGCAGGTCTGGGCGGAGGTACGGGTACGGGCGCGGCACCCATCATTGCCAACCTGGCGGCCGAACTGGGTGCGCTGACGGTGGCTATCGTGACCGAGCCATTCCTGTTTGAAGGGAAAAAGCGGAGGGTTCAGGCCGAGCGCGGGCTGCAGGACATCAGGGCCTGTGTGGATACGGTCATTGCCATCTCCAACGAGCGATTGCTCCAGACCGTGGAAAGAGGCACCAGTTTTTCCCAGGCGTTCCAGGTAGCCGATGACATTCTGCGCCAGGGAGTTCAGGGGATTTCCGACATCATTCAGGTGCCCGGCATCATCAACGTCGATTTTGCCGACGTGAAGGCGGTCATGCAGGGCATGGGCAGAGCCTTGATGGGAACCGGAACCGCCAGCGGCGAAGACCGCGCAGCGGAAGCCGCCAAACGAGCAATCGCCTCGCCCCTTCTGGAGGAAATCTCCATTCAGGGAGCGAAGGGAATTCTTATCAACATTACGGGGTCGGAGGAGCTTCTTCTGCACGAGGTGAGTGAATCGGCTTCCATAATCCACGAAGCCGCCGACGAGGATGCCAATATTATTTTCGGCGCCGTGATCGACGACAAAATGACGGACGATATGAAAATCACGGTTATTGCCACTGGATTCGACAACAACGGCGTCGAATCGACGATCCAAACACCGGTCGGTGATTCCGTGGATCTGGAAAACTCCGCCAGCCTGTCTACAAACCCTGACACCCCGGAGCCCGAGGCGGTGACCGTTCCGGAATCCGGGGTCCCGCCAGGCCAGGGGCGTCCCTACGACCCGCGCGACCTCGAGGTTCCCGCCTACCTTCGCCGCAAATTCGACGACTAGAGAAGCCGGTCGGCGCCGGACCGGGATTTGCCGGTCCGGCGCAGGTGAAGACCTCATGGGGGTCCAGATCGAAGCCGCCATCATCGACTCGATGGTGGAACATGCCCGATTGGAGGCCCCACTGGAGTGCTGCGGCCTGCTGATGGGGCAGGCCGGACGGATCACCTGCCTTCGCAGGATGCGGAACCTGGCCCAAAGCCCCGTCCGCTACCAGATGGTTCCCGGGGAACTGTTTCAGTTTTTCAAGGATCTCCGAGGCTCGGGCTTGCAGCATCTCGGAATCTACCATAGCCATCCCTCCTCCGAGGCCTATCCATCGGCGACCGATATCGCCCAGGCCTTCTATCCCGACTGCATCTACTTCATTCTTTCGCTGCTGGTTCCGGGCGTCCCTTCCGTGAGAGCTTTCTCCATCACGGAGGGTGGCGTCACCGAGCGGGCGATCCAGCGGATCAGAGAGTAGAGAGGTCGTGCCTCAGACCGACAGCCACGAAAAGAGCTATCCACGAAGCTGCACGAAGGACTACGAAGGGCCACGAAGAGCTAACCGATTCTGCCTTTTTCAATCGGAATTCTTGGGTTAGCATTTTGGTTAGGGCTTGAATCCGGGTTTCGACCGTTCCGGTGGAACGGAAAGGGTTGAAACTCTCGGAGTTTTCCTGTCCTGCAGAGGCATCCGGGCATGAGAATCGCGATGAGAGCTTGGAGAGAGTTGGGGAAAACCCTGTTGCTGGCTGGGGTCGGTGTTCCGGTTTTGGTTTCCGGGTTGGAAGCTACAACGGTGAAGCGGCTAAGCCTGGAGCAGATGGTTCGCGGGTCGCACCGCATCATGCTGGGCCGCTGCATTTCTCAGGACACCTACTGGAACAAGAACCGAACGAGGATCTACACTGCCACCCGGTTTGCAGTGACGGAGGACCTGAAGGGAGAATCCCGGGGGACGGCCACGGTGGTGACGGTGGGCGGCACCATCGAGGGTATGACCCTGGTGGTTTCGGGAATGCCCAGTTTCAGGGTGCACGAGGAAGTGCTGCTTTTCCTGGAAGCCGGCAAGAGCGGTAACTGGATCCTCATGGGACTCTCCCAGGGCATGTTCCGCATCACGGCCGATCGCCGGGGAGTCAGGACGGCCCATCACGCATCCTCCGGGCTTCGCTTGGTCGCCGGTTCGCCCGAATCGTCCTCACAAACACCGATTCCCAATCGGATCGAGCTGGATCGGCTGTTGAGCAGGATCCGGCAGCTCGTCGGCAACTCCGGCAAGTGACTGTCGGGATGCACCCTTGAGGAGCCGTTTCCGTGTCATCCAATTCAGGCAGGAATGAGTCCGGCCGAGGCCCTTTGAGCGGTTGTGCCCCATCTGAGAATGCTTGCCCGCCCGGCAAGGCTGGCTACCAGCCGCTCCTCTGTCTGCTGGCAGCGGTTTTTGTCTGGTGGAATTCCCATTCGCCAGCCCTGGCCTTCGTTCCCTTCCTCAGCGGCGCCAAATGGAAGACCTTTCCGGTCGTCTACAAGATCCATGAGGGCGGCCTGCCTGCTACCGGCAACCGCAGCGAGTTCGTGGCTGTCCACGCCGGCTTTGAAGCCTGGGAAGAATTGGAGGATTCCGCCATCACCTTCTCCTACGAGGGGACCACCGAGACCAGTGTCGCCGCCTTGGACTACACCAACGTGATCTCGTTCCAGGACGACAGCTTCGACTTCAGCTCGGGGGTAATTGCGGTGACTCTTACCTTTTATCGTCGCAGTGTCGAGGAACCTGCAATCCTGGATGCCGACATCCTCTTCAATCCCAACCAGATCTTCTCGAGCGACGGCGCACACGGCACCTTCGATCTTCAGTCGATTGCCACCCATGAAATTGGACACCTCCTGGGGTTGGACCACACGGCCATCGTGTCGGCCACCATGAATCCAACGGCCGGTCTGGGAGTGACCTTCTTCCGGGTACTGCAGACCGATGACCGCATCGGATGTTCGGTCCTGTATCCTGAGCCCGCATTCAGTCGTTCTACCGGAGGGATTGAGGGAAGCGTCCTGCTCGACGGCGAAGGGGTCTTCGGCGCCCACGTGGTGGCCCTGGACGAGGAGGGGAGGGCGGTCACCTCGGCGCTTTCCGAAGAAGACGGCAACTACCGGATTTCAGGGCTACCCGCCGGTTCCTATACCGTCTACGCCGAGCCCCTGGATGGGCCGGTGATGGAGCGCAACATTATCAAGCCCCGTGGTTCTGCGGACTTCAACACCCGATTCGCCACCACCTTCCTGGGGAGCGGTCCGGACAGCCAGGTCGGGGACCCGGTCGCGGTGAGTGCCGGCTCCACCCTTACGGGCCAGGATATCCCGGTCTCGCCTCCGGCTTTACCTCACCTGAATCTCGACGATCCATTTCTGGGTACTCGCCTTCATAGGGGCGAGAAACGATCGATTCGAGTCTTTGGGGACGGGATTGGGTTTGGGAGCAGGTACTTCCTGCTGGGCGAGGGAATAGTCTTGGAATCGCCCAGGTCAATCGGTGGCAGCGGAGCGGAGATTCAGGTTAACGTGGAAGGCAGCGCACCCTTGGGTTCGAGGAGTCTGTTCGTGGAGAAAGGGGATGTCCTGGCGGCCTTGAGCGGGGGCCTGGAGGTGACCGAACCGGGCCCGGAGGTTTCCGGAATCACACCCCCTTCGGGCCCGCGCGCGGGGGGCACTTCGGTAACCGTCACAGGTTCGAACTTTGATCGCGACGCCATCGCGAGCCTGGACGGCATTCCTCTGAACGACCAGAAATGGCTGAACTCGGGGATGATTCAGGGGACTACCGGGCCCAACGGCTGCGGTTCTTACAACCTGCTGGTGATCAATCCCGACGGTAGCAGCGACAGCCTGCAGTCGGCATTCGATTCCGTATCGCCGGCGCCGACCATCGCTTCCCTGACTCCCGCCTCGGCCGAGGTGACCTCGACGGTCACAATCTCCGGGCGCAACTTCGATCCGGTGGCCGAGTACAACCGGGTTCGCTTCAACAACCATCCGGCGGAAGTGATCTCGGCAACGGTAAGCCGGATCGTCACGCTGGTTCCCTTCGGAGCCACCAGCGGTCCGGTTACAGTAGAGGTCTGCGGCAAGGTTGCCACCAGCAGCGAGTTCACGGTGCTGCCCTTGCAGCCCAGCCGGAACCGCCCCCAGCCGAGCTTCTCCTACCTGGATCTGAGCCGGGACCCGGAAGCCTCCCGATTGGAGTTCCGGCTGGACGAGGAAGAGGACCGAACCCCCGACGACTCCTTCGCCAGCGTGGCCTTGCCCTTCAAGTTCGTCCTGTTCACCAGGGCGTTTCCGGAAGGGAGTCCGGTCAACATTTCCACCAACGGCTGGGTCTCGCTGACCCCTGCGGTTGGGGGGACGGCCGAATGGGAAAACGGCCGAATTCCCGGACACCAGGTGGCTCGTCCCGACCGTTCCGTCGGCCAGATGCCGGCCAACCTGATCGCCCCCTTCTTTCACGACCTGGTAGTTGGAGAGACCGACAGCGCCGTTTACACCCGCGTGCTGGGTGAGGCTCCCAACCGCCGCCTGATCATTGAATGGAAGAACTTCAGCGCCTACGACGATGAGGACGACCCTGAACCGGACTACACGACCCGGTTGACCTTTCAAGCGGTGCTCTATGAGGGGAGCAACGACATCGCCTTTCTCTATCGGCGCTTGCAAGGGCACTTGACCCAAGGCGAAAGCGCCACCATCGGCCTTCAGAACGACCGGCGCGACCGGGCCATCCAGTTCGGTTTCAACCGGCCGCGGCTGTCCGAAGGCAGAAGCCTGTTCTTTCGTTTCAATCCCGAGGACGGCAGCTATGCCTTCGAGCAGTTTCTGCCGCTGGTCACCGACACCGAAGAATTCCGCACCAACCTGGGCCTGACGGCCGACGTCCTCTCCGGGGCCACTGTCGAGCTGACGCTGTTCGACCCCACCGGCCAGCCGCTGGGCTCCCGGACCGAGAGCGTTTCCCGAGGTGGGCTGATCCAGCTCAACCACCTGGTTCGCCGCCTGCTGGGCACCGGATCCAATAAGCTCTCCAATGTCTCCGGTTCGGTGCTGGTTGCCTCCGACCAGATGGTGTTTCCCTACGTCACCCAGATCGACAACCGGTCCAGCGACCCCAGCCTGGATCTGGGGGCCATGTCGGGAGGCACCCGGCTGGGGATCCTCTCGACCACATCGGTAAACCAGTTTCGTTCCTCCCTGGTTGTTCTGAATGTCGGAGACACGACAGCCGAAGTCTCCCTGATCCAGCGGGATGGAGGAGGCAGGCTGCTCCACCGCCAGGAGGTGGCCATCCCGGCACGCGGCCAGTTCCAGAGCCCGGACCTGCATGCGGACCTCGGAATCTCCAAAGTCTCCGGTCCCCTGGAGATCCAGTCCACCAACGGGGTGCCGCTGATTGCCACCTCGCGGGTGTATGCGCTCGATTCCGGTACCAGCGGCTTCTTCCGCGGACTGGATCTGGAGGCAGCCTCCGGCCATGCGGTGATTCCCATCAGCCGGGAGAGCGGGGAGTTTCGCAGCAACCTGGGGATCACCAACCTCTCCGGGCAGCCGGCCAGGGTGCAGGTCCAACTGTTCGATTCCGCCGGGACCCGTCTCGGAATGACCAGCCAGCAGGTGCCGCCGTTCGGCCTGGTCCAGTTGAACCGGGTAAACCGGCGGCTTGCCGGTTCAGGCGGGGGGGGTGACACTCTCGGTTGGATCCAGTTGAACGCCGACCGCCCCGTGGCTGGGTTCGTGTCACAGATCAACAACCAGACCAGCGATCCGGGATTTGCCCGGTCGGACGTGCTATCTTCCACCAAACTGCTGATACCTTCGGCCACCAATGTCAACCAGTTCCGATCCACGATCACCATCGTCAATGCGGGAAACGGGGAAGAGGCCCGTGTTCGGGTTCGTGTCCGAAACCGCCAGGGGCGAATCATTGGCGAGAGCCGGAGCCGAAACTTGCCCCCCAACGGGATCTTCCATCTGGACGATCTTCTGGGGAGCCTCGAGGTGCCGAGCAATTTCGGCCCGGTGGAAATCGAGTCCTTGAATGGTGTGCCCCTGCTGGCCCTGTCGCGGGTCTACAGCATCCATGACGATACGGGCGGCTTCTTCCTGGCACAACCGTTCTAGGGAAGTGAGAAGTGAGAAGTGAGAAGTTAGAAGTGTGAAGTGTGAAGTGAGAAGAGTGGAGAGTGGAGTGTGGTTAGCGAAGAGTTTCGGGAACATTCAAGTGACTGATGACATGTCACTTACCAGAAACAAATGCCGGCGCTTAGTGGCTGGAAGCCTGTTCAAAGTCAAACATGGGCAGAAATTTGATTCACATCGATGCACAGGATAGACAGGATTTTTTTTGGAGACGGCGGCGGAGCTTATTTTATGGACTACGACGGGGCCGACAAGATGCTTATCCCATTGATCAAATAGCCATCCACTAATCACTCTCCACTCTTCACTCGTTTTTCAACGGGGTATTCCGGACAAGAGGGACCGATATGACTGATCTGACCTTTTATTCCTTGACTGAAAAGGTGGCCGTCGTCACCGGCGCCGCTCACGGCATTGGCGCCGCTATCGCCGAGAGGTTTCTCAAGGCGGGAGCCCGAGTCGTCTTCGCCGATATTGACGCCGATGGCGCCAGGGAAAGAGCCGGCCAACTGGATGACTCGGGGGAGCGCAGCCTGGTGGCGCCGGTGGACCTGACTCGGGCCGATGAGGTGGCCGGCCTGGTCGAGCGGGTTCTCGACCGGTTCGGCACGGTGGATATCCTGGTGAACAACGCCGGCATCGCCGGCCCCACCAAGCCCCTGGTGGAGGTAACGGATGAAGAGTGGGATCAAGTGATGGCCATTAACCTCACGGGGGTCTTTCTCTGCTGCAGGGCGGTGCTGCCCACCATGCTGAAGAATCGGTCCGGCCGGATCGTCAACGTGGCCTCCATTGCCGGCAAAGAGGGGAATCCCACCTTGGCGCCCTACTCGGCCACCAAGGCCGGAGTGATCTGCCTCACCAAGGCCCTGGCCAAGGAAGTCTGCCAACAGGGCGTTTACGTAAACTGCGTGACGCCCGCGGTGATCGATACGCCTATTCTGCGCCAGGTGGGGCAGGAGACCATCGACTACATGATCAGCAAGATTCCCATGGGACGGGTGGGGAGGCCACAGGAGGTGGCGGCCCTCATCCACTTCCTGGCCAGCGACGATTGCAGTTTTACCAACGGCGCCTGCGTGGACATCAGCGGTGCGCGAGCCACCTATTGAACTTGGGCCCGGCATCGTGGACGGGCGGGGGAAGCTCATGAACCAGGCACTCTTCATTTTCAAAAGGCTGAGCGATTCCGAGTTGAGGCGGTTTGCCGCCGAGGGTTACTTGGTCTGCGGCGCTACCCTGTCGGCACCGGGATTGGAGCAGATCCGAGGGGAGTGCATGGCGGCCTGGAACAGGGAGAAAAGCGCGTTCGACCCCGACAAGACCTGGTTGGAGAACGCCCTCTTGCCCAATATCCACCATCGGTCGGCCATGGTGCGCCAATTCTACTTTGCCGGACCCCTGGTGGACGTGGCCGAGCAGATCATCGGGCCCAATCTCAAGGCGGCGACCAGCCAGCTAACCTTCAAGACCAGGGGCAACCGCATGGTGTTCCCCTGGCACCAGGACAATGGATACGGAGAGCTGGAGCCCTACAACGCCCTTTCCTGCCTGACCGCCCTGGACGATACCAGCCTGGAAAACGGCTGCCTCTGGGTCATCCCCGGAAGCAACCGGACCGGACAGCAGGCCCATGCCCAGGGCAAGGCCGCGGCCGATGTCAAGCATGGGGCCGAACTGATGGCCCGTGCAGAGGAGTCCAAAGCCGTGCCGGTCCCCATGAAGGCTGGAGAGTCGCTGGTGATGAGCTGCTGGACGTTGCACAAATCGGGGCCCAACCGCTCAGGCCGAGACCGGCGCATTCTGTTCTTTCGCTACGCCGATGCCGATGCGGTGGAGGTATACAACCAGCGCCGGCCCCGATTGGGACGATTGCTGAGAGGCCGGACCCGATTCGAGGAGGTGCGCCGGTTCGAGGCGGACCTTTAGATTCATACCGGTAATCAATGAAAAATAAAGAGTTATCCGCGAGGGGGCACGAAGGATTACGAAGGACCACTAAGGCGTTGGAGAAGGCTCAAGAGGGGTCCGCCAAAGGTGGGGGAGCCCCAAAGGAGGTCATGGCTTGACGGAATCTCGATTCAACAAACCCAGGGTGGCCATCAATCGCGTCTATACCCGGATGGGCGACTCCGGTCAGACCAAGCTGGTCGGGGGCCAAAGGGTGTCCAAGGGATCCTTGCGCCTGGAGGCCTATGGCACCGTGGACGAGCTCAATGGATTCGTTGGCATGGCCTGCCAGGCGGCTCGAGAGCAGGTGGAGCCCAACCCGGAGTTGCAGGCCATGGTGACCTGCCTGGTCCGGGTTCAGCACGAGCTGTTCAACCTGGGGGCGACGCTCGCTACTTTGCCCGAGGACATTCATCCGCGCCAGCCACAGGTGACAGAGAAGGACATCCAGCGGCTGGAGCAGGAGATGGACCGAGCCAACCAGGATCTGGAGCCCCTGCGATCCTTTGTCCTGCCCGGAGGCAATCGACTCAACCTGGAGCTTCACCTCTGCCGCACCATCTGCCGGCGCGCCGAGCGGTGCTGTGTCCGGCTGGGTGAGGAGGAGGACGTCCCCGCGGCGGCCGTTCAATACCTCAACCGGCTGGGAGACGCGTTCTTCGTCTGGAGCCGATGGGCCAGTCACCTGACGGGGACTCCGGAAACCCTGTGGGATCCCAATATTGCCGGCTAGTCTCCCGGCTGGTTCCCCGCTTCGCGGGACAGCAAACGGGCGGCGGTTTCCGTCACCAGGCTTCCCATCTCAGCCGTCTTCAATCGCCCGCCCAGATCGGCGGTTCTGTTCCGTGGCGCGACCAGCACCTCGGTCACCGCTTTTCTGACAGCCCCGGCGGCCCGCCGGGTTTCGGGATGTCCCAGCCAGTCCAGCATCATGGCCGTGGAAAGAAGGGTGGCCAGCGGGTTGGCCAACTCTCTGCCCGCGATGTCGGGGGCTGAGCCGTGGGCGGGTTGGAATACGGCAAAGTCGTCTCCGATGTCGGCGGAGGGAGCCATGCCCATTCCTCCCACCAGCCCCGCCGCCAGGTCGGATAGGATGTCGCCGAACATGTTTTCGGTGACCAGCACGTCGAAGTCCGCCGGCCGCTCGATCAGATGGAGGCTGGCGGCGTCCACATAGAGTGCTTCCGTTTCAACCTCCGGAAACTCCCGGCTGATCTCTTGAAAAATACCCCGGAAGTAAGCCATGGACGGAAGGATATTGGCCTTGTCGACCAGCGTGAGTCGTCTCCTGCGCCCCATGGCCTGCCGGAAGGCGGATCGAAACAGGCGTTCCGACCCGGAGCGGGAAATGACCATTTGATCGCGGACCTCGGAAGCGGTCAATTCCATCGGCCTGAGACGGCCCGAGAACAGACCTTCAGTACTCTCCCGAACGATGAGGAAGTCGATCCTGCCGTCCTCCATGCCCTTGAGTGGGGAGAGGTCGGCTTGATAGAGATAGTAGGGGCGCAGGCCGCAGTAGAGGTCCAGTTGCTCGCGCAAGTCCACCTGAGGAGCCATCTCCAGGCCGTTGGGCCAGCGAACGCTGGGCAGCCCCATGGCGCCCAGCAGGATGGCATCCTGCTGTCGACAGGCTTCCAGGGTTTCCGGAGGCAGGGGATTTCCACACTCCAGGAAGGTCCCGGCCCCGACGGAAAACTCCTGCAGTTCGAAAGAGACCCCTTCCAGTTGCTGCTCGACGGTTCTCAATGCCCTGACCGCCTCTGCGATAACCTCCGGCCCAATGCCGTCTCCCGGCAAGACGGCGATTCGAAAGACTTTCTCCCGGCTCACGGTCCCTCCCGGCGAGTTTGTAAACTCGTGCACATTTCAGAGATGGCTAAGGATACGTGCGGGATCAACATGCCTTAACATCAAGTGGGATCTGGTGAGAAATTCGGATTCACCACAAAAAACACAAAAGGCACAAAACGAATTGATTAATTCGAGTCTTGACGACTCTTTTTGTGCCTTTTGTGGCCATCCCAGTCAATGATCCCGCTGCCGAATTTTGCAAACGTTTCAATGGTCACAACGATCATTGGGACACCCTCAAGAAGCGACGCCACCACCGCTTCAACTCCTCTTGCCGGATTATTGAACATGGATAGACAGGATGCACAGGATAATCAGTAGGGGAGTCTGCTGCGCGAGAAGCTGACACCGGCGATGATCGTATACGGATTCGCGGATATCCAGGACTGCAAGACCGCCGTCTCCAGAAAAATCCTGTCCATCCTGTGCATCTATGTGAATCAAAAATTTGCCCATGCTCGACTTTGAAACGGTTTCCAACCGCTAGGCGCCGGCGTTTGTGTCAGGTAAGCCCGGCCCCAGCCCTGCCGGGCCAATCATACGACAGCGAAACAATCGACAATCCTTTCCTGACCCTGGTTTCCCGTCGCGGTAAACTTCAACGCCTTGGTGGCCCTTCGTACTCCTTCGTGTTCCTTCGTGGATAACTCTTTTTGCTTTTGTTTCAGGCGGGACGAACTCCATAGCGAGTCCGAGCGCTTGATATCGTATCATTCGTCTTGCCGCGTGTAGGCGGCGTGGATTTTTGTTGACTTCGATCTGTCTATGAAGTGGCTTCTGTTCCTGATTGTGCTGTCGGTCTCGTTCCCTGAGGAGGGGTGGTCTCAAGAGATCGACATCCCGCTGACCGTGCGGGAGACTGCCGGACTGGCCCGCCATCAGCATCCCATCACCTCGGGCGTCCCGCTGCCTCGGGGGCTTCTCGAATCAGCCCGGCAGCTCCAATTGATGGACGGGCAGGGCCGCTTTGTTCCCGCCGTCATTGAAGAAACGGCTCGTTGGCCGGATGACGGCAGCCTGCAATGGGTCCAGGTTCACTTCGCCGCCAGCCTGCCGGCCAACGGACAAGTGGTGTACTTCCTGCGTCGGGTCGGCGGCCTGCCGAGATTTCCCTCGCCCATCGGCCTGTCCCGCCGCAGCGAGGGAGTGGAAGTGGTTACCGGGCCCCTCCGGTTGTTCATGGGGGGCCCTTCCCAGCAACTGCTGGACCAGGTATGGGTGGACGAGAATTGGGGCTACGATTTCTCCGCGCGCACCCGAATCCTGGATAGCGGCCGTTTCCGGATGACCCTGAAGAGTGGGGGCAACACTTACGGGATGGGTCCCTGGAGCGAGAATCGGGTGGAGGTGGAAGAGGCCAATGCCTTTCGCGCCGTGATCAAGGTGTCGGGCACATTCGTCTCCGAGGATGCGGGAGTCGCGCCCCTGGAATATGTGGCCAGGGTTACCGTGTATGGAGGAAAGACCTTTTTCAAGCTGGACTTGACGCTGATTCGGCCCTGTGGCTCGGGGACCGGGGAGTTTCCGGTGGAGGACTTCAGCCTTGAGGCTCAATTGAACCTGGATCCGCTTTCGCGGCGGTTCGTCCTGGGCGGGGGGGATCGGGATCATCAGGGCCACTTGGATCGAAATTCAACCGTGTCCCTCTACCTGGACAGCCCCGATTCCTATCGCCTCTCGGTGGTGGAAGCGGACGAGTCAGCCCCTGACGGCGGCGCTGGCCGTGGACCGGTTTCCTCAACGCTGCGGCGCCGGGTCGAGAAGGAATTCCGCTCCAACCTGGGCTGGGCGGACCTGGCCGACGGGCGGCATGGTCTGGCTCTGGGTGTGAAGCGGCTCCGGCAGTTCTATCCCAAGGCCTTTGAAATCAAGAAGTCGGGCAGCCTGATGGCGCGGCTGTTTCCGGAGGAGGCCGAACCTTGGAACCTCCCGCCCGGTGGGTCCAGGACCCACCAAATGCTCTTCTACTTTCACGGCGACCGCGGCCTTGCCCAAGGTCGGGTCAAGAACGAACTCATGGGTCTGCAAAAACCGGTGTATGCGTTCGCGGCTCCCTCCTGGTACTGCCTCCCCGGCCAGGCCCTGGGACCGCTCTCGGAATCCTCCCCCGAGGTCTATCGGGAGGGTTACTGGCCGCTGGTCCGAGAGGTTGACGGCTGGATAGAGAGACAGCGGGAATTGCCGGCCAGCTCACCCGGAGACAGTCGGCGAGCGGGCGACAACGACGGGTACGGCGGGATCGGTTCAGGCGAAGGGCGGCCCCGCCCCGAGAGTGCCGAAACCCCCTCGAAAAGCATCGACTGGACCGCCGACCGCAGCGACGCTCTTGCCCATGGTCTTTTCCTCCACTTCTTTCGGACCGGAGACCCCGGATCGCTGGAGGCTGCCGAGGAGTTGGTTGACCACTGGGTGGACCTGGGAGTTTCCGGGCGGCCCCACCCCGCCTCCGGCGGTTGTGCGCCGAGCGGCTGGGACGGGCGCGGCCGCGAACATCTGCTTTTCTCCTATCTGCTGACCGGGAATCGCCGAGCCCTGGACGCCGCCCGTTCGTGGCTGGAACAGGTGGCGGTTGCAGATGAAGTGAATCCCGCTCAGGCGCCCCGCCATGCGGCCGCTGTCCTGGTCGGACTGGTCAGGGGTTACCAGGTTCTTGGGGACGAGCGCTATCTGGAGAAGGCCCGGTGGATGGTGGATGTCATCCGGGCCTGGCAAGAGGGCGATTGGGGGCGCTTGAAGGAACTGTCCCCGCTGAACGCCCTGCGGTGGCAGGCGGAACGCGGGCGGATCGGCAAGACTGAAGCCTGGGACAGGGGGCAGCTCTGGTCAGCGATCCACAGGAATCGGGACTGGTTGGGGCAGGACCGGGTCGACGCTTGCCTGGAACGGGAGGCCGAGTCAATCCGGGACAGGTCGGGAGAGTTGCTGACCGGCTTGAGAGCTTCCGGGAGCTTCCCGCAAGCCGGAATGAGTCTGGCGTCGGGACTGACTGCTCTCTACGAGACCGGGGGCGATCCGAAACTCTGGGAACTGGCCCTGAGGGTGTTTACCGAAGCAACGCAGGGTCGGGGAGTCTCCCGGTCGGTCCCGGCGGGTGCCTTTTCGGGCGAAGCACAGCACTTTCTGTGGTATCTGTCTCGGGCATTCGCTCCGCCCCAGTGACGGATCAGAGAAGAGGGGCGACGGCCTTGTGAAAGACCTCATAGTTCTGTCCGCCAACCAGGCTCCGATCGAGTCGGCCCTTCCGATCGATGACGAAGGTGGTGGGCAATCCTCCGATCCAGTCCGGCGCAAGGAAGCTGATCAGCGCCTCGTAGCTATCCTCGGCATTGATATAGGTGGGAAAGGTCACGCCGTTTTCCTTGAGGAAGGCCTCCACCTGGCTCCGTTGCTCGGCAAAGTCGACCGAAATCAGGATCAACTCCAGACCCCGGTCCCGATATTTCCCGTAGAGCTCGATCAGGTCCGGAAACTCCTTGCGGCAGGGAACGCACCAGGTGGCCCAGAGGTTGATCATTACGACCTTTCCCTGCTTCTTCTTGAGTATTGTCTTTAGCGTGGCTGCCTCTACCGTTTTCAGAACAGGGTCGGCGCCGGGGGGCGACTCCCGGGGATGAGCAAGGGAGGCCGGAGAGCCTGCCGGGCTGGCAGCCTGCAGGCATATACAGAGCCCTGCCAGCAGCGTCGGAAGCCGGCGGAACCGCCGTCGCTTCCCCTCGTCCCTCTTTTTTCGCGGGTACCTGGCTGGAATCGTCATACCCTGACTTCTCCCGCTGTCAGGTTGGCCTGCCCAATAGGCTCGAAATTGACACGAAAACGACAAAGATGCTATAAAATTTGTCGCCTGCTGTCATTGGCAATCGTCGCAGTGCCCAGCCTTACTGATCCGGGCAGCTTCGGGCAACCGGGCTCGGAGATGCACACCAAGCGAAAGTGGCGGAATTGGCAGACGCGCTGGACTTAGGATCCAGTCCCGAAAGGGGTAGGGGTTCAAGTCCCCTCTTTCGCACCAGATTCCGACCCTTTTTGATCGGTTCCTACCCTTTCGATCCAACCAGAACAAGCTAGGCAGCGGGTTTGCGTCCCGGCCAAGGTGGATGTCTTGAAGGTTGAAGTGAACCTCTTGAGTTCTTGCAGGACCGAGTTGAGCATAGAAGTGGAAGCCGAACGGTGGAAGCCCGACTACCAGGCGGTCTGCCAAAAGTACCTGCGGCAGGCACGGGTTCCGGGTTTTCGCCCCGGCAGAGCGCCGCTGCCGATCGTTCAACAGCGATTCGGGGATTCCATCAGGGCCGATTTTCTGGAAGCGGCCGTTCGCAAATACTTCAAGGAGGCGGTGGAATCGGAGTCCCTGAAGCCTTTGTCGCTGCCCAAGATCGCAGAGGTCGACTTCGCTCCGGGGCAATCCTTTACCTTCAAGGCCACTTTCGAAGTGCCGCCCGCTCTCGAGCTTCCCAACTACAAGGGGCTGGAGATCGAACAGGTCCCGGCCGAGGTCCAGGACGAGGAAGTGGAGGTCGTCCTTGGACAGTTGCGGGAGCAGGCGGCGGAGTATTTGCCGGTGGAGGACCGGCCGGCAAGCTCCGGTGACCATGCCGTCATCTCGCTGGAGGGGAAGTACTCTACAGCCGGGCGCAAGGATATCCGAGACGAGGACGTCTACTGTGAACTGGGTGGAGAAGGGACGCCGCAGGAATTCACCGACAACCTGAGCGGGGCCCGGTGCGGAGAGACCAGGACCTTTGCAGTCACCTATGAAGACGATCACCCCAACAGGCAGCTGGCCGGCCAGCAGGTGAACTATCGCGTGGAGCTCAAGGCCATCAAGCAGAAGCGCCTGCCCGAACTCAACGACGAATTTGCCAAAGATGCCGGGGACTACTCTTCACTCCAAGATTTGCGGTCCAAGGTACGGGCTGACTGCGTGGAGCGAAAGGAGAAAGCCGCCCGCTCCGAAATGCAATCCAGCCTGGTCGATCGGATGGTAGAAGACACGTCCTTTGAGGTGCCCGAAGTGCTGGTCGAGGAACAGCTCGAAACGCGGCTGAAAGAAACCATGCAGGCTCTGATGATGCAGGGCGTCCACCCCAGCACGCTCAAGCTGGACTGGAACCAGTTTCGGGAACAGCAGCGAGAGAAGGCCGTGCTGGATGTGAAACGCGCCGTCCTGCTGGAGCACATTGCCGAAGAGGAGCAGCTGACCGTTTCCGATGAAGAGCTGGAAGAAGAAATCTCGCGCATCGCTCAGGGGGCGGACCAACCGATCGAGGCCGTCAGATCGCGCTTGACAGGGGACGGGGGCGCCGCTAGAATCAAGAACACGATCCGAAACAGGAAGTGCCTGGATTTAATCCTTCGTCTGGCGTCCGTCAAGACTCCCCCGGGACTTATCGTTCAACCCTAAATCAGTAACAGCCAAACCCCGATTGATGACAACATCGCCAACCTGGTGACGGCTCAATTGCTGTTCCTGGAGGCTGAGGACCCGGAGAAGGACATATCCCTCTACATCAACAGCCCGGGCGGTTCCATCACGGCCGGCCTGGCGATTTACGACACCATTCAGTTCATACGGCCGGATGTAACCACCATATGCGTGGGACAGGCGGCCAGCATGGCGGCTTTGCTGCTCTGCTCCGGGACACGGGGCAAGCGCTTTGCCCTGCCCAACTCGCGGATCCTGATTCACCAGCCTTCCATGGGCGGATTGTCCGGCCAGGCCTCCGATATCGACATTCACGCCAAAGAGATTCTCCGATTGAGAGATACCACCAGCCAAATCCTCTCCTCGCATACAGGACAACCTTTGGATAGGATCGAGCGGGACGTGGAGAGGGATTTCATCATGACGTCCGAAGAAGCCCATGGCTATGGGCTGGTCGATCAAGTCATCGTGCGTCATGAGTAAGGGCAAACCGAGGTTTCCTTCATCCGGTCCGCTCCGGAAAGGGGCCGGCGAGCTTCCAGGTGGTGAGGCGCGCTGTCTCAAGACGACGGCGTGACCGAAAATGCGTCAGGCCAGTGGAAAGGCATCGGGTCCGGCCGATGGCTCGGCAGGGTCCTCCCGCGCAAGGCGAATCGGTGCGGCGGCGGCTGTCGCCACCCTCTGGTTGGCGCTGGCGGAGATGGCCTCTCCGGGGCTGGCGGCGACCGGGATGAGCCGGGACGAAGCGGCCGCGGTCATTGCCCGGACCCGCCAATGGGTGCAGGGATACATGGAATCCCTGCCCAATTTCACCTGCCGGAAGACCATACGGGTCTTCGTGGTTCCGGCAATACGAAAGCCGGAGTTGCGCCATTGGGCAGTCGAGATACCCAAGTGGGTGCTTTCGAGCAGGGGAGGGAAGCCGCGGATCGATGAGTCGGATTGGCTGGTGAGGATGGTAAAGGGAGGACGGGAGAGTTATGAATGGATCGGCGGCAATCAGCGCGGCCATGGATGGGGGTTTTTCGGTCATTGGTTGAAGGCTCTTTTCGGCCAGAAGTATCCGACCGAGTTTGAATGGATTGAAGATGCCCGGCTGCGAGGGTATGGAGTGCATGTGTTCCGTACGATGACGCCGAGGAATTTTTGCCAGTATGGGGGGCGCGCCGGCGACAACACCGTGCTGGTCGGGTACCGCGGAAAGATTTATATTGACCGGGACAGCGGGCGTGTTTTGAGATATGTGGCTGAGGAACCGATCGGATTGCCCAAGCGACACCGGGTCAAGTCGGGCAGAATGCTTTTCGACTATGATTTTCAGGAGATTGGTGACGAGGTTGCGCTGCTTCCGCTAAAATCGCTGGCTTATACCCGGTATCGCGGCAGGTCGACCCTGGCGGAGAGTACCTTTCACCAGTACCAGGAGTATCAGACGGAGACCAAGCTCGATTTCGGGGAGTAGTCATCCGAAGAGGGGATTGTCGGAGAATCCAGAGTGGAGCCCTTCCTTGACGCCTGGGCGGCATCAGGGAATGGAGGCCGCTGGGTCGGCGCGGGGCCCGGAGAGGGTTCGGCAAGCCGACCGGAGGAGCTGACTTGAAAAGAAACAGCACCGAGGAGTCATTGAGATGTTCCTTCTGCAACAAGAGTCAGAATGACGTTCGCAAGCTGATCGCCGGTCCCACCGTCTTTATCTGCGACGAATGTGTCCGGGTCTGCAACGACATCATCGATGACGACCAGGGTGTTGACTCCGACGCCAAACCCCATCCGCTGCCGAAGCCGCATGAGGTCAAGGAGTATCTGGACGAGTACGTCATCGGCCAGGAGAAGACCAAGAAAAAGCTGGCCGTGGCGGTCTACAACCACTACAAGCGGATCGAGCTTGCCCGCCGGCGCAGCGAAGTGGAGCTGACCAAGAGCAATATCCTGTTGATCGGTCCCACCGGGACGGGAAAGACGCTGCTGGCCCAGACCCTGGCCAAGAGGCTCAGCGTGCCCTTTGCCATCGTGGACGCCACCACCCTCACCGAAGCCGGATACGTGGGCGAGGATGTCGAGAACATCATATTGAAGTTGCTTCAAAGCGCCGGCGGGGATGTGGAGAAATGCCAGCATGGCATGATCTACATTGATGAGGTGGACAAGATTTGCCGAAAAGACGAGAATCCCTCCATCACTCGGGACGTGTCCGGGGAGGGGGTGCAGCAGGCGCTGCTGAAAATCCTGGAGGGAACGGTCGCCAACGTGCCGCCTCAGGGTGGAAGGAAACA
>JAPVWS010000372.1 GCA_027493295.1 Candidatus Versatilivorator vitaminiformans
CCGACCACTACCGGGAGGCCAGCGTCAAGGCCAAGAGCGCCGCCGGTTTCTCGATGCACGGAGGAAAGGCCGGCCAGGCACCGAACACCCGCACCAGCCTGTCCTCGCTGGGAGGCGGCGGAGGACGGCGGGGAGGCGGGCGCAGCAGCGGTGATCCCGCCTCAGTGGAGATTTGACATGCACCCGTGGAAGGTCAGCTTTGGCTTGACCTGCACGCTGGCCGCCCTGGCCGTCCTGTTTGGCTTCGAGCGGCTGGTATATCTGAGGCCCTACGCTTCCCTGATTTGGGAACAGTACGCGGGCCTGATCCTTGCGCACCTCGTGGTGCTTTTCCTGTCGGTAGCCGCCGGCATCCACTACTTGGCCCGGTTGCTGGGCTTGGGCGATGCCGGCAGAAAGGTTGAGCAGGTCGAGCTCGCAGTCCGGCGCGGCCAAGGCGATCCCGAGCTGGCCGCCGCCCTGCAACGCGACCGTGAAGGAAGATGGGAATAGGGTTTCTTATTGGCCTGGGAATCGACTTTCTGGTTGCAGGCCTGCTGGGCTTGGTGTGCTACATCGGCCTCACCTGGAACAAGTGAATCCACCCCGAGAGAGGGCTTATGGGAACCACCCTGCAGGAACAGCTCGACTGGTTGAATGAGGCCCGGAAGGCCGACGCCGATCTTGGTTTCCGGGGCCGCATGTTGGCCCTTTGCAGCCTGCGCTGGACCGGCCAGGGCAAGCGGTCTCACTTTGCGCGCACCAACGGCACCTTCACCTTGGCGATGAGCGCCGTTGGAGACACTAGGTTCCCCTGCGGGAACCTCCCGCGCCCGCTGCTGGCTTGGGTTTGCACCCAGGCGGTGCGCACGAGCCGGCGCGTACTCGCGCTTCGCAAAGGTTTCCGCGGCTTCATGGCCCGCCCTGGAATTCACAGCGACGGCGGGGATCCCCGCCGCCGGCTCCACAAACAGATGGAGCGACTCTTTAGTTCCGCCACCATATCGATCCACTATCGGGGAAACCACAAATCTGTCCGTCTGGCTGGCGACAAGGCAGTCTTCTGGCGGGACTATGACCGTCTCATTCCGAGCGAAGTCCGCCTGTCCCGGCCCTTTTTCGACTCCACTGTGCGCCGGCGGGTCCCGGTCGGACTCAACTGCCTTCACGCCTTGCGCCGGTCCACCCTGGGCCTCGATCTCTACCTTTGGCTCACCTGCCGCACCTTCTCGCTCACTGACGCGCTCGCTTTGACCCGGGCACAGGTCTACGCCAGTATGGCCCTTTCCCTCAGAAGGCTGGCGACAACCTCACCGTCCGGAACTATCGCAGAAAAGTGCCTCGGGGAACTGAAGAAAATCAAGCTCAACTGGCCCGAGGTCAACGACGCCACCGAGCCATGGCGGCTCAATCTCCACCGGACACCGGCGCAGATCCTGCCCGGTCAAAGGCCGGACGCTTACGCCTGAGTGTACGTCTTATGTCTCCACTGCCCTGCTGCGCTTCTCTCCCGGTGACTGCTGGGCCTCCAGCCTTCCCAAGTCGCTTCACTGCCCCATCCTTCACTCGGGCCTTTGGTTGCCTCCAGTCGCTCACCTGGCGCTTGGTCCGCTGGGCCGGCGCAATCCAGCCGCCAGAACGCTTACGCTCACCCTTCGGGCTGTCTGTCAACATGGCTTGCCCATGCCGCCCTGGCGCGGCCCTGCACTTGGCTCCGCTTCGTCCTCCCGCTCGGGTTTGGCCGGTGCCGCCAGTCCTGGGTGAGCGGCATACGCTCACAAACCCTTAACGCTTAGGAGGAACAACAAATGGCAAACCAAAGACCCATCGAAACCGTTCGGATCGGAACCGTCAAGGCCGCGATTTGGCCGAACAAGGCTGGCGAGCGCACGCGCTACAATGTCACCTTCTCGAAGCGCTACCGCGACGCGGAAGGGCAGTGGAAAACGACGCACAGCTTCGGCCGAAACGACCTGCTGGTTCTCGCCAAGGTCGCCGATCAAGCCCACTCCCGGATTGTCGAGCTGGAGCAGGCCGACGACAACTCCGACCAGGAAGATGAGCCGCCATAGCTCGGCGGGCGGCGGGTTCGTCCCGCCGCCCTTTTTTCTGTCACAACGGGTTACATCCCCCGTGGGTTTTCTTCCCAACGGTTCCCCGGTCCGGTCCAATCTTCATGATCTGGGATAGGGCTGGTCGCTATGCGGATCGAGCACGTGCCCCACTACGATCCGCCGAAGGTTGCGATCAAGTCGCGTAATCCGGAGTACGCCAGCTTTGAACGCATCTCCGAGGAGATTCGTGTCGTCGGATACACCCTCTGGGTGGCGCGGCCGTTGTGAAGCCATTTCCACGTTACAGGTTCCAGGTGTAAAATACATCAATCCAGCAGATTAGGACTTGATACCCATGGGCTGGCCGCGACAATACAAACAGACCGCTCGTCTGAGCGTCAGCTTCGAGAAAGAAGATTATGACCGCGTGACCGCGCTTGCGGTTACCCACGACGTATCGACTGCCTGGATCATCCGAAAAGCCGTACGCAATTATCTGGACGACAATAGCCATTCCGCTGGCCGAATACACACCTGAACCAACTGTTTCGAGAGATGTAGGAGCTTTATTGGCAGGCATATCGGGAAGATCAGGCCAAGACAGACAAGTGATGGCAGTCAACAGGGATAAGCCGGACCAGTGGAAACAGGACATTGCACAGTCGGTGGACATGTACAACGACTGGTTCATGCGCTTTGCGCCGGAGGCCTACGGACGACACGAGTGCAGACCACGAAGGATGTCGAGGCGACTCTTATGGCGACGAAGAACCTGACAGATGTTAGGTTGGAACTGCTGAAAGCGAAGCCTTCGGTGTTGCCGTCACTGCGGATGTCCACTTGTCCGCCCCTGGCCGTGGATCGGCTGATCGGCCTTGTCAGTGTCTCCGGAAACTTGGTAAAGACGATGGAGAAGCGCAACAGGTTCCCGCCCCGAATGCCGAAGCGGGAGCTCGGCGGAAACCTTAAGAGGATCGGGGAGATCATCGAGAACATGGCCGACCCGGATGTCTTCGTTTGGTTGGAGCGCGGTGATGATCCGTCCGAACAGGAATTGTACCGGGCCGCGACGATCGTGGCCGATCGCCTATGCGGGGCCGTTGCGAATCCAATCATCCGTAACGCACAGGAAAAGCGTCAGCTCACCGCGATCGGCGAATGGTTGACGGCTCTAGGGTATAGACACTTACCGTCAGGCAAGGGCACGAATTACGATGATCTGCAGCCGGGAACGTATTCGTTCCGGCTCAATGTACCGGTCGAACAGAAAGGGACCGCCAAGACGATCAATATCCCTGTGGATGTGGTAGTAATGCCCAATGCGGCGAAGGCAGAAGCCACCAAGATGAACCAGTTGCGCCGGACCCACGGTGACAACGTGCGCTACATCCTGTTTCTGTGCGGATATTTCGACAGCGGCTATCTCGGATACGAGGCGGCGGAAGGCATTGACTGGGTTTGGGAGCACCAAACGATTCTCGAATGCGCGCTTGCGGAATATCTGAAAAACGCAAATGCGTAAATGTTCAGAATCGCGTCAGTACAACTCCGTCCGGGCACTCTCTTCCTCGCCCGCGTCGATCTCGCCCGCGTCAGCCCCGGCGATCTGGTCCGCTAGGACCCGGCCATACGTCGGGAAGCAGGAGCGCTCAACTTGCGCGTCCGGCTCCCAGAGCCGGGCTCGAACCAACGCCTTGGCGCAGTGCAGGAACGCTTCCTCCACCGTCACCTTGAGGACGCAGATAGGCAGCTTGCCCTTGATGGCCAGCGGCAGCAGCAGCTCCGCTTCTGTGGACATCTCAGCCCGCCCGTTGACCCGCAACGTCTCCGTCAGGCCCGGCACGAAGAACACCAGACCCACGTAGGGACGTTCGATCAGGTTCATCAACGTGTCTACCTGACGATTCCCCGGCCGGTCCGGCAGCAATAGCGTCTTGTCGTCCAGCACGTGCGCCAGGAACCTAGGTGGGTCGCCCCGTGGCGAGGCGTCCGCCCGCCCGTCGGCGCGGGCGGAACTGATGACGTAGAACGGCGACAGGGCGATGAACTTCCGGCAGTGAACGTCCAGGTGGTCCAGAACCTTGAGGCTGGCCCGCGCGGCGGGCGGCCGATAGACCTGACGAAGCTCCGCCAATGTATCGATAGCCATCACGACCTCCGTTTCGCCAAAGCAAGAACCATACCATAACGCTACTTGCACGGGAACCGCTGGCGCTGCCAGGTCCGACCCCGCTTACGCTGCATGGCTCCTTGGTCACGCGGCTGAGGAAGACTCTGCTACCAAAAGCAAGCGGTAGGGCCAGCGCCGCTCGACCGTACAGTTGTGCAAGCCAGCACGGTCCGCCGTCTGCTTTAATTCCTCCTTACGGAATGCCTGTTCAAATGAGACGAGACCGTCTATGCGGCTCATGGCGCAGGTAGTAAATATAGGATTGAACAGGCGGAAGAAATAGTAGGGAACAGTGTGCCTTTCCAGATCGCTGACGATTACGGCGTAGCGTGCCCAACGGTTCATCATCCGTAAAAGCTCTCCAGCTCGATCTTCCGGAAGGTGATGGAAGAAATGAGAACAAGTGACAAAATCAAAGGCTTGATCCGGCACGGGCGCGTGAAACACGTCGGCAGAGAAAGGGTGTAGGTTGGGGTATGTCGCGAGTTCATCCCGAAACAGCGCCAGATATCTGTGCCAGTATTCCAACGCAAAGACCTGCGCTTCAAGCCCCTGCTGTTTTGCCCATTCCAAGATGGCGAACGGCAGATCGCAGGAGCCGCTGGCAATATCCAGGACACGGAACCCGGTCAGTTTATGGCGAAATACTTGCTTCTCCAGAACTTCCAGCAAGAGTCTTCGGCTTCCAAAAAGCCTGTTGATGCGACGGAGGTCCAACAAATTCTGTCGCACTTCCTCATCGGGCATATTCCCGGCATCGAGCAGTTCCGGGCGCAGAACTCGTGAAGAGAAATCACGAGCTTCTGGGTGCGCGGTCATTTGAGTGCCTCCTGGTAGACGATAGAGAAAGCGAGCCGAGAAGAAAAGGGCTGCGCGATCGATGGCAGCATCCCGCTCCGCAGTCCTGGCCCGCCTTACCTTGCCGGAGACCTCTCTGGCATCGAGCGGCTGCTTGCCGTGCTTCCTGGCGACCTCGGCATTGATCGTCATCAGAGCAGTCAACACCGGGACGCCGAGATTGGCTGGACTCCCGGCCCACGTCATCCCCGCCTCGAACAGGGAGCAGTTGCGACCGATCCCGGTTGACGGGACCGCAGGCCTCCGCCAGCCGAACGGGACAATCTCGGCGACCTCCTGCAGGGGATACGGCTGCCGCCGACCGCCTCGATCGCATGATGAGCGAGGTTCTGACCGAGAACCGCGAACTGTAGGAACGATGGCGAGGCCTCCGACGCTCGGCTCGTTCCCCAGGGGAGAATGCCACATAATGGAGGGATGTGATGGCAACCAAGCGATGGCTAGTTCGGCTCGGCGGCCAGCAGCTGCGGAACGGGAGATCTCAGCCTGTCTCTGGAGCTTGTGGACATCTGTTGCTACCCGGACACCGAATACTCGGTAATTTTCCAGCTTCCATTTGACTGCTTGGAGGCCACGAAGGTGACCGTGTATTGGTTGAGCCGCGTGTTTCTAATTGTGTGGCTAGTAGAGCTACAGAAAGTAATGCCTCCAACCTTGATGCACCCCCTGGAATTTCTGTCTACCGTGAAGGTGCCTATCTCACTGCCCCCAACAACCAGCTTGCACTCACCACCAGGTTGAATCACCGTGTCGACACCGCAGGCCGCAGCTTCTCCATTGTCGTCTCCTCCGTCGCCGTTGTCATCGCCGGATGTCGACCCGAAATCTGCTCTGGTGGCGTAGGTCAAGGTGCCATCGTTTGAGCCATTGTCGACCTCGACGGCATAGAAGAAGTGGTAGTCGGATTCAGCCGGCCCGTTGGCCTCCCACTGGACGAAGCCGTTGTCGACCGGCGTGTTGATGGATTTCTGCTGCCAGGAAAGGGGCTCCAGGTCAAAGGTGATGGTTTGCAGGCGGGTTCCGTGGGCATCGAAGACCTGCGCCTCGACCTCGCTTCTTTCGTTCTTGACGTTGAAGACGCCGATGTTGGTTCTCCGCGACGAGCTGACCGAGATCCCCGGGTTGAAATGGGTCCCTTCCTCATCCGATGTGATAGGACCAATGCCATTGACGACCGTGGTGGAAAAACGGCCTGAGGGAGAGTCGGTATAGACATCGGCCCAGACGACGAACTCGTAGGGACTATCGCGGTCGTCGGAACTGATCAGAAATATTGCCCCGCTCCCCCTGTGGTCGAAGACCTGCTCCAAGAAGTTGTCGAAGGTCCGATATTGACCCGACTTGATGGAAAATTTCTTGGCTGAGCCAACTCTGCCGTTTTGGTTGTACAAGGCTGTTGTGATGTCATAGTCGTGCGAAGTCGGATTAAAGATCACGACTCGCGTCTTGAAATGGGCGCCAAACCTTCCTGGCGCGTTCGCAGCCACGGGAATGACGGCTGTCCGTGAGCGCGTCAGTCCGCCGAAGACGTTTAGTATTTCTCGCTCGAGGCGGGGAGATTCAGAAAAGACGGGGGAGGCCAGAGTCATCACGACCAAGAAACAAGTAGCCAACCTATTCAATGGAATCCTCCTATACGGTGAGTTGAACTTGTTGTGCGTCATCAGAAGAACGCGATCTTGAGCAGCAGGAGGAGGATCGCCGGCCCGAAGAAGTACTTGATGATCTTGAGATCCGCTTTCACGCCGGCGAGTTCAGCCTTCAGGTCCGCAATGTCGATCTTGACTCCTGCGATGTCGGTCTTCGTGGCGACCGTATCGGTGAAGGCCTCAGCCACCGTGTCCACTATGCCATCGGCCAGCGGTTCCGGGAATCCGGCGGCCTGGAGGTTTCGGACGGCCTTGCGAGTGTCAAACGTGATAGTAGCCATGACCCTCTCTCTTGCTGAAAGTCTATCCTAACCAAACCTACGCACCTACGCCAGACATAGATTGTACAGGTCATTACTTTACTTCAAACAGACGGCCTATAGCATTAGCACCTGGTGTTGGTCCGGAGGCGGGGCCAGGTGGCACTTCGACCTCAGCAGCGCTGCCCAGAGACGCCGAGGCGTCAAGTCGGGCAAGGTGCGGCGCGCCAGGAGCGCGGAGCGGGACGCTGCCATTGTTGCAGCTGTGAGAGCAGGGCAAAGCATGAGGGCGGTTGCTGGGGACCATAATCTTGACTACAGATCTGTTTGGCACATCGTCAATCGTAAGGTGATGAACGAACCTAATCAGTGGGTGTCGGGGGAAGTAGGGGGTAGCGGAAGTCAGCTGAGCTTGTTGTGAAGCTGCGAAGGGGGTCTGGGGGAAGTCCCCCAACTCTCTCAGAATGCCCGGCGGTAGTTGGGGCCGGTTCGGGTTTGGCGGGGTCTTTCTGACGAAGCTCAGGCCTCCCGGAACAGCAGGGCCTGTGGAAAAAATGCGCGCGCCGTCGATGCGCGATCGATCGCCCGAAATGCCGCGAAAGGAAATTTGAAAATGCAAACAGTTCGAGACGCCGCGCTAGGCCCGGCGCCGGAGGGGGCGGACAACCTTCAGTTGGGTTTTCAAACCATCTGGAGGCAGGCCTGCGAAGGGTTGGACGTGGATCGTCTGTTGCCCTCCCGGGAAAAGCGAGCCAGGGATTTGGCGAAGAAGCTGGATCGCTCCCTGGAGAGGAACGGGTGGCGGATCTTCGTCAGCGGTCAGGCGTATGCGATGAAGCACGGCAAGGCGCGGCAGCAACGCAATGCGGAGGTGATGCTGGTGGAAACGGTGGCCCGGTGGCGGAAGTAGATACAGGAGCTGCTGCCGGAGCGGGAGAAAGACCTGCGGCAGATCGTGAGGGCTGGCCTGGCGAGGCCAGAGAAGCTCCGGGCCCAGGAGCGGCCGGAACAATGATGACCACCCGGACCAGATCCGATGAAATTTCGGGGTACTAGAGTATGCCGGACCTCAAGAAAGTCTAATACAGGGCAAAGTGTATCTTTCTTTCGCAGGACTACATATCGTGGTATAGATGGGAAGTGGTATATACGTCTTTCAAGATACGCACAGTACGCAAAGGAACGGGCGATGAAGAAGCTGCCTGTGGAACTATCGACTGGAGAAGGGATACGGCTGAGTCCGGGGAATCACAGTGAACTTATCAAGGCAATCATTGAGGAGTTCGCACCGCTTTTTGTGCCAGGAGGGGTGCTGGTCTACGCTGGTGACACCGGCGACAAGTGGGGATACTTCGACGAGGAATTACTGGCAAAGCTCCGAGTTGTGGTTGATGGCCACGGCAAGATGCCTGATGTTGTTCTCTACTATCCAGAGCGCGCTTGGTTGCTGCTGGTTGAATCCGTGACAAGTCACGGCCCCGTGGATGGGAAACGTCACGCGGAGATGTCGGAATTGTTCGCCGCTTCGACAGCAGGCCTTGTGTACGTCACGGCATTCCCATCGAGGTCAGTTATGGCGCGCTACTTGTGCGAGATC
>JAPVWS010000373.1 GCA_027493295.1 Candidatus Versatilivorator vitaminiformans
CCCTCGGGGTTGATGTAGCCCAGCAGCAGGTTGGCGTCGGTGATGGTGGCCTCGCTCCCCCCTTGGTCGTAGCAGACCGGCCCCGGCGACGACCCGGCGCTGCGCGGGCCGATGTTCAGAGCTCCGCCGGCGTCCAGCCAGGCGATGCTGCCTCCCCCGGCGCCCACTTCGGCCACGTCGATGGCGGGGATCCGGATCAGGTGCCCGCCGCCCTTGATCAGGCGGCTGACGCTGGAAAGCGAAGAGCCTACCTCGTACTCGGCGGCGATCTGCAGGGCTCCCTCTTCGATGATGGAGGCCTTGGCGGTGGTGCCCCCCATGTCGAAGGTGATGACGTTGCCCAGGTCCATGCGCCTGGCCAGCTCCTGGGAGGCGATCACCCCGGCCGCCGGTCCCGACTCGATGATGTAGACGGGCTGCCGCCGGCAGGCGTCCGCCGTCATCACGCCTCCGTTGGACTGCATGATGAGCAGGGGAGCCCCCATGCCCAGCCTGGCGAAGGCCGCTTGCAGGGACTGAACGTAGCGCTGCACGATCGGAAGCACGTAGGCGTTGACCACCGTGGTGGCGGTGCGCTCGTACTCCCGGACCTCCCGCAGGATGCGGCTGGAAAGGCTGAGCGGCAGGTCGGGGTGTTTTCGCCCGATCAGCTCTGCCAGCTGCTCCTCGTGCTCCGGGTTGGCGTAGGAGTTGATCAGGCAGACGGCCAGCGACTCGATGCCGGCGGCGGCGATCTCGTCGATCACCTGCTCGGCCTGGCGGCAATCCAGGGGATGATTGACCGTGCCCCGGGCGTCCACCCGTTCGGAGACTTCCCGGCGCAGGCGCCGGGGGACCAGGTCGGGCGGCTTGTCCCAGTCCCAGTTGTAGAGTTCGGGCATGCGGATGCGCCGCAGTTCCAGCACGTCCCGAAACCCCTGGGTGGTGATCAGGGCGGTGCGGGCTCCGCTGCCCTGCAGCAGGGCGTTGGTGGCCACCGTGGTCCCGTGGATGACTTCCTGAACCTGGCCCGGTCCCGACCCCGCCTCCGCGAAGAGGCCGGGCAGGCATTCCAGCACCGATCGGCTGTAATCGTCGGGGGTGGAGGGAACCTTGCGCACCAGCAGGGACCCGTCGGGCCTGACGCACACGATGTCGGTGAAGGTCCCGCCGATGTCGATGCCGATGCGCATGGAAGCTGGCGGCCCCGGCAGGTCTCCGGCCGGGGCGAAGCCACTCATCTTAAGGAAGCCGCCCGAGAGGCGTCAACAGGAAGTGATTCTTGAGGCCTGCATAAGGTTCCCAGTAGAACTCAATCACTCCCCCCTGGAGGGGGAGTCGGTGAGACAAGGGCCCCGCCCGCAGTCGAACCGGTGGGGGGGACCGGAATCGGCGAGATCGCCACATAGGAGATTCCGCCCGCAGTCGAACCGGAGGGGGTTGATGCGGCGCTGCGTGATGGAGGTCAACGGTGCGTGAGGCGTCGTTTTGGAAACGCTGTGCGTACCGGGAGGGTGCTTCTCATTAGCCGTCGATGCGACGACAGCGGGTAGGTGTGACGTGGGGCGTCGTTTGTTTGGGGAAGTAGTGCGTTCCCGAACGGGTGCTTTCTATGCGCCGCATTCGCGGCTGGGTTGGCGCAGAATCGTTACGACCCCGGGCTACCGCCCGGGGCTACACGAGGGCGCTGCGTTGCAGCTCTATAAGGATGGCCTGTAGGGGGCGTTTCCGTGCCTACCCACGCCAACCGCAGCTTCGCAGCTCCCCCTTAACCCACAACACTGCAAAGGGAAACGTGCTTTTTTTGGAATAGGGCGCTGAAGAGGGGGACGTTGTTGAATTACTGCAATAGCCGAATAGGAAGCACCCGTTCGGGAAGGCATTGCTTCCCCAAAGATACGCCGCCACACGCCACGGTCACACGCTGCCGCCGCCTACGCCGCTCCACTTGAACCATCGTGGCTCGCCTTCGGCGGGCCAATAATTCGAATATTCCTGTCCTCCCGCAGTGTCGTGGGTTAAGGGGGAGCTGCGAAGCTGCGGTGGGAGTCGGTAATCTGGCTGGACGCCCCGTACAAGCCATCCTTATAGAGCTGCAAAGCAGCGGCCTCGTGTAGCCCCGGGTGTCAACCCGGGGTCGTAACGGTCCCGCGCCAACTCAGCCGCGAATGCGGCGAATAGGAAGCACCCGTTCGGGAAGGCATTGCTTCTCCAACAAAACGCCGCCACGCGTCCCGTCTTGCCGCTGTCATTGCTTCGGAGACGCGTTGGTTGCACCGTCGGACGCCAACCGCAGCTTGGCAGCTCTCCCCTAACCCACAACGCTGCAAAGGGAAACGTGCTTTTCTTATTGGAGTAATGGCCCGGGCGTCAGCCCGGGCCACCTACAACTATCCACTCTTCACTCTTCACTGCCGTTCGCCGTTCTACGCCCGGTTGCCGCCGTAGGCTCCTCCAATCAGGTCGCCCCGCTGGAACCGCGACAGGGAGAAGCGGCTGATGTCGGCCGTGCGGGCCTCCCCGCCAACGATCTCCTCGGCCATCAGCTCGCCCACGCCCGGGGCGATCTTGAAACCGTGGCCGCTGAAACCTGCGCACATGTAGAATCCCTCGACTCCCTCCACCCTCCCCAGGATGGGATTCCAGTCGGGTGTCACGTCGTAGAGGCCGGTATAGGCTTCGATCGCCAGCGCCCTGTCGAAGGAAGGGAAACGCTGCAGGAACCGGTCGTGGGTCTCCCGGACAAAGTCGGCATCGGCCGAGCGCTCGTAGCCGTCGGGGTCCACCTGCTGGTACTCCTTGGGAAATCCGCGGCCAACCAAGGTTCGCGAGGAACCGTGGGGACGGTAGTAAATGGCCTTGGCCATGTCCGAGAACACCAACCGGGGAGGGCCTCCCACCTCGGAGGTCTCCATCAGGATCTCCTCCTCCCGGGTCACCTGGATGGGCGCCTGCACCCCGGCCCAGGCGGCCACCCTATCGGCCCAGGGACCGGCGGCGTTGACCACCACCTCGGTCGAGATCTCCCCCTGCGCGGTGCGCACGCCGGCGATCTTCCCGCTCTCCACCCTCAATCCCTCCACGGGCGTCAGGGGCAGCAGTTGCCCGCCCCGATCCCGGAAGCGCCCGGCGTAGGCGGCGGTGGTGGCATGGGGGTCGGCGTAGCCCGCCCCCGGTTCCCAGGCGATCCGGTGCACGTCGCTCAGGTCGATCCGGGGCTCCATCTCCAGCAACTGCCGCTTGTCGATCTCGCGGGTGTCGATGCCCATGCTCCTCTGCATCTCCAGGTTGCGGCCGAACCCCTCGGAAACGTATTCGGGAACCAGGAAGGCCCAGCCGCAATTCACGAACCCCGGGCTCCCACCGATCTCGTCGTCGAAACCGTGGAAGATCTCCACCGACCGCTTCACCAGGCGCACCAGGTCCGGGTGGGAATAGTGCTGCCGGATGATAGCGGCCGAACGGCCCGTCCCGCCCGAAGCGATCAGCCCCTTCTCCAACAGGACCACCTTGCGCAGTCCGGCCTTGACCAGGTTGTAGGCCGTGCTGGCGCCGTTGACTCCGGCCCCGATCACCACCGCGTCGGCTGTCCGGTGCATCTTGCCTCCTTGCCCTTGTCCTCTCTTCTCGGTCTGCCGGCGGTCCGGCAGACGGCGAAGTCCACGCGGCTCTCCGCCGCCTTGCAGACCTATAGTTTCCGGCTTTCGGCCCGACGGGCCTGGTCCCGGTAGCCGGCGGCCCGCTGTCGGACGTCATCGGCCAGCAGCAGATCCCGGATGACGGCCACCGAGTCCACTCCCGACTCGAACAGCGGCCGCACGTTCTCCAGGGTGATGCCGCCGATGGCCACCAGCGGCTTGGCGACCTGTTCCCGGATGGCTCGGAGCTCCAGCCTGTCCACCACCGGATCGGGGTTTTCCTTGGTCCGGGTGGGAAAGACCGGCCCGATGGCAATGTAATCCACCGGACTTTCCCGGGCCTGGCGGGCCTGGTCCAGCCCATGGGTGGAGAGACCGATGATGGCCTGCTCGCCCAGAATCCTGCGGGCCTCGGCGGCCGGCAGGTCCTCCTGGCCCACGTGGACCCCGTCGGCCCCGCTGACCAAGGCCAGGTCTGCGCGGTCGTTGACGATGACCTTCAACCCGAGAGGGCGCGCCAGCGACACCAGCCGGCGGCACTCCCGGAACAGATCCCCGGAGGAAAGATCCTTGCCCCTAACCTGGACCCATCGCACTCCGGCGCCGGCCAGCCCGTCCAGGACCGGTTCCAGCGGCCGCTGCAGCACCGCCAGGTCGATGATGGGATAGAGCGGGAAGAGCTTGGTGCCTTGGGACGGCATGGGCCTGGAAGGAACGCCCCTCCACGCCGGCACAGGCGCCGGGAACCAGCCCCTGTAGCGCCGGGCGCGGGTCAGGCGTAGCGCTCCATGAACCCGGTATCCAGGCGGCCGGCCAGGAAATCGGGTTCCTTCATGATCCTCTGGTGCAGCGAAATGGAAGTGCTCACACCCTCAACGATGAACATTTCCAGGGCCCGCTCCATCCGGCGAACGGCTTCCGGGCGGCTGGGCGCATGCACCACCAGCTTGGCGATCAGGGAGTCGTAGTAGGGAGGAACCTCACATTCGGAATAGACGGCCGTGTCCACCCGCACCCCTGTGCCTCCCGGCACGTGGAATACGGTGATCCTCCCTGGCGAGGGCCTGAAGGTCTCGGGGTCCTCGGCATTGATCCGGCATTCGATGCTGTGGCCCCGAAGCCTGGGCGGTTCCTCCAGCTCCAGGGGTTCCCCGGCGGCCATCCGGATCTGCAACTTGACCAGGTCGACGCCGGCGACCATCTCGGTGACGGGGTGCTCTACCTGAATCCGGGTGTTCATCTCCATGAAGTAGAAGTTCCGATCCTCGTCCACCAGGAACTCCACCGTTCCGGCGCCGGAGTATCCCACCTCGGCCAGCGCTTCCTCCACCTGTGCGCCGATCCGTTCCCGAATGTCCTCGTCCACGATCACGGAAGGCGATTCCTCGATCAGCTTCTGGTGCCGCCGCTGGATGGAACACTCCCGCTCCCCGAAGTGAACCACCTTGCCGTGCTGGTCCCCCATCACCTGGAACTCGATGTGGCGTGGCTTTTCCAGGTACTTCTCCAGGTAGAGATCGGGCACCCCAAAGGCCAGTCGGGCCTCGTTCTCAGCGGTGGAAAAGGCGGACGACAGCTCGCTGGGGCTGCGCACGATTCTCATGCCGCGCCCCCCTCCCCCGGCCGCGGCCTTGACGATGACGGGATAGCCGATGCCGGAGGCTACCTCCAGCGCCTGGTCCAGGGATTCCAGGGCCCCCTGGCTCCCCGGCAGCACCGCCAGCCCTGCCTGGACCATGCGTGCCCGGGCCCTGGCCTTGTCGCCCATCAGCCGAATCACCTGGGGCGAGGGTCCGATGAAGCGGACGTTGCAGGCTTCGCAGACCTCGGCGAAGTAGGCGTTCTCGGCAAGATAGCCGTAGCCCGGGTGAACGGCGTCCACGTCGGTGACCTCGGCCGCACTGATGACGCTGGGGATATTGAGGTAGCTGTCGGAGCTCCTGGCAGGACCCACGCAGACGGCTTCGTCGGCGAAGCGGACGTGCAGCGAGTCCCTGTCAGCCTCAGAAAAGACGGCAACCGTCCGGATACCCAACTCTCGGCAGGCGCAGATCACGCGCAATGCGATCTCGCCACGGTTGGCCACCAGGACTTTCTTGAACATGAAGACTTCCGCCGTTCTCAGGCGGGTTCGACCCGCCTTTTTGAAGTTTTGGGAGGGGCTCAGGCTGGAGGGGGGACCGGAGGAGATCCGGTACGGTCCCTGGAGAGGCCTCCGGCCCGGCCGCCGCCACCCGGTCCGGACCGCAGATCATCCCGTTCGGCGAATCCCGAAAAGCGCCTGATTGTACTCCACGGGCTCGCCGTTGTTCACGTAGATCTCCGCAATTTCCCCGTCGGCATCCGAGGGGATCTCGTTCATCAGCTTCATGGCCTCGACGATGCACAGGATCTGTCCGGACCGCACCCTGTCCGCTACCTGGACGAAGGGATCGGCTTCCGGTTTGGCCGCCCGGTAAAAGGTCCCCACCATGGGGGATCGAATCAGGTGCAGGTCGGGTTCGGCGGCAGCGGGAGGGGGTGCCTCCGCGCCCGCGGGGGATTCCGCTCCGGCAGCACCCGGCAGTTCCGGGGCGATTCCGGCGGCGGTGCTCTCCACTGTCACGGTGGGCGAGCCGGCTGGAGATGAGGGGGCCTCTTTGCGGATTCTGATCTTGACTCCGGTCCGCTCCAATTCCAGCTCGGTGATTCCGCTGTCGCAAACCGCCTGAATCAACTCCCTGATCTGATCGATGTTCATCCGGTCGCTCCTATTTCCTGCCGGCCGACGGCACGGTTTCGCCACCGGCCCATCCGGCCGCGGCAGAAGCCCTTGTCGCCCGAATAGCGGCTAAGTATAGCCAGAGCTATCGGCAATTACAATATCCAGCATCGACAAGCAGGCACCCCAGGGTTAGGAGAGAATTGTCCGCGAAGAAATCCACACGGGTCTATGTAGCAAGATCGGAAGACTATGGTTATCTCCGTTCACTTTCAATCGGTCCGCCCATCCTGTTCTTGATCCAACCGAGGTCGGTTGCGACCTTGCCCATTTCGACTTGAAGACCGGATACGTCCTTTCGGAGATCGGACAACTCATTCCGGACGCCCTGGATGTCCGTCCTCGTTTCCTTTCGGAGAGCGGCCACTTCACCCTGGACACCCTGGATGTCCGTCCTCGTTTCGGATCGGAGCTTGGCCACTTCACCCTGGACGCCCTGGATGTCCGTCCTCGTTTCGGATCGGAGCTTGGCCACTTCACCCTGGACGCCCTGGATGTCCGTCCTCACTTCCGTCCTGACACCACGGATTTCGGCTCCGAGATCCGTCCTGACACCACGGATTTCCGTTCTGAGGTCGTCGATGTTCTTGCCAATGGCGGCATGGGCCTGGCCGGCATTGCGCCATAGCCCCACACCTACCCCAATGATTGCGATGAGGATGGTCAAAACGGAACCAAACCCAAACAAGGGCAACCACTGGATCAACTGGTTATCCACCGCCAACTCCTTTCGACTTGCCGATTAAAATTCTGTCCCGGTTTACAGAAAGTCTTTGAGCGCCCAGACAAAGAGGAAGCCTACAATCACCCGCACAAGCCATTTGGTTTCTTGCAGGCCCTTTACTTCTGCTTCGATATTGGACAAGCGGTTGTTGAAGTCAGCGATTTCCTCTGCGGCTTCCCGTTCCATCATCTCAATGACAATTCTACTATCGTTTAGCCGGATCCGTACCCTACCCTCGGTACCCGAGCGCACCACCGACGCCACGGCAAGGCATCTCATGCCCTCAGTCGTTCTTCGTTCCCCTTCGTGGACTCCTCTTTTCCCGTAGCCTCCCTCATGGATCTCCTTCGTGGCCTCCCGCCCTACAAAATCCGCGGCGAAAGGAAGAACAGCAGTTCCCGGGTTTCCCGGACCAGGGAGCGGTTCCGGAACAGGGCGCCCACGATCGGGATTTCGCCCAGGCCGGGCACCTGGCTGCGGCTGTCCTGCCGGCTGTCGATGAGTATTCCTCCGATCACCACCGTGCCGCCGTTTTCCACCAGAATGGTGGTGGTGGTCTGGTGGGTGTTGACGGTGGGAATCCCCTGGACCTGGCGGGAAAAATCGGGAGTGGAATTCTCGATGTCCACGCTCAGCAGGATGGCGTCCTGCCGGGTAATCCGCGGGGTCACCGTGAGCCGCAGCACGAAATCGATGAAGCGGGCCGAGACGGTGTTGTTCACGGTAGTCTGGACAGGGATCTGGATTCCCTGCTTGACCACCCCTTGCACGTTGTTCTGGGTCAGGATCCTGGGCTTGGAGAGCAGCTTGGCGTTCCCCTTGCGCTCGGCGGCGGTAATGAGGGCGTCCAGAACCAGGTCGGCCGCCAGGCCGGCTGCGAGGTTGAGGGGGCTGGCCGGCACGCCCGTTCGAAGGTCGAGGCTCAACCGCGTGCTTCTCTCCTCCGTGGCCGGCTCTCCGCCGGCGACCGGATCCTCCAGCACCGGAAAGCGGCTGAAGGCAGGCTCGGAACTCGATTCCTTCTGCTGCCCTCCATTCCCCTGAACCCCGTAGAGCGCGCTCCATCGGATCCCGATGTCCTGCAGGAAACTCCGGCTGGCAGCCACCACCCGGGCTTCGATCTCCACCTGGCGGACCTTGCGGTCCAGTTGGCCCAAGAGGGCCTCCACCGCCTCCAGCCTGGAAGGAATGTCCGAAATGACCAGGGCGTTGGTGCGTTCATCCACGATGATGTCTCCCCGGGGGGAGAGAGCCTTCTTGAGGATCGGACTCAGTTCCGCCGCCTTGGCGAAGCTGGGCCGGCGAATGCGTATCTCGAGCTCGGCGGCCGCCATTCTGGCCTGGGCCAGCCGCTGCTGCTGCTGCTGCTCCGCCTCCAGGGTCGACAACCTGGCTATCCTGAGCACGTTGCCGCTCAAGTGCCTGCCCATGCCCTGGTTTTCCAGCACCACGTCCAGAGCCTGGTCCCAGGGGACCTCCTTGAGAAACAGGGTGAGGTACCCTTCCACGTCGGGGTCCAGCACGATGTTGAGGCCGCTGATCCCGCCGATGAGCCGAAAGAAGTCCTTCAAGTCGGCGTCTTTCAGATCCAGAGAGATCCTTTCCCCGCTGTCCCCGGCCTCGACCGGGGATGCCTGAGGCCGCGCCTCGGCGGCAGTCTCGGGGCTCGACCCGCCGGACTCTGCCGCATCGCACCAGCCCCAGGGCCCGAAGACTCCCAGCCAACAAAACCACAGCCGGCACCCCCATCCAGCCGAGCGACGCCGGACACTATTTCCCATGGCTGGCCTCCACCGGCGCCGCATGCAGCTTTCTTATCACCCGGAGGGTCCGTGTCCGTCCGGCGCCACCGTCAACCCGGTGGGCGAAGACCACTCCGTCCCTTCCGATCTCCAACACCTGCCCGTCGAACAGTCGATCGCCCTTTTTCAGCACAAAGGACCGGTCGCGGAGACCGGTGGCCAGGGCCGTGAATTCCCCACCGGCCTCCACCAACCCCACCAGCCTCAGTTCCGATACCCGCTGGCCCTTCAACCCCCTTGGCCTCACGGCAGCGGGGGCGTCAGGAGGAGGGGGCGCGGGAGCCTGCGGCAGGCGGAAGGGATCGCGCCTCCCCCTGGCCCGGTAGCGAAAGGTGGTCCGCCGGGCGGGCTGCGCAGGTTCGACAGGAGCCTCGACCGCAGCGGCAGCCGGCCGGTAGCGGTGGAGGACAGCGGTAAGGTCGGCGGTGAGGGTATGAGGGGAATCCTCGGGGCCGGCAGCCGAGATCCGCAGGTCTTCCAGGCTCACGATGGGGGCCAGCCCGGCCAGCTTGCCGCAGAAGTCTCCCAGGCCGTGGTAGGCGCCGGCCAGCACCAGCCCATGGGGCTGTTGGGAGAAGGTCTCGCCTTCCTGCCCGGGCATCTTCCGAATCCCCTTCACCTTCAATCCGGACTCCGCTGCCGCCTCCTGCAGTTGACGCAGCAGGCCGGTCGCCGTTTCCTTCTCCGGGAGCGCCGCCTGGAGGCTCGCCAGCCTGGAGGCCAGCCGTCGGTTCCGGCTCTCCCGGTCCTGGAGCTGCTGCTGCAGCTCCGCTCCCGGCTCCAACTCCCGGCTCAATGCGTCCAACTGCTGCCGCTGCAACTCGATTTCAGCCCCGAAGCCGGAGACAAAGAGATACCAGCCCAGAGCCAGGACCAGGCCTCCCAAAACCGTGGGAATGCCCAGCCGCTCCAGCCAGGGTGAAATGTAGGTAGCGGTGAGGGTCATGGGTTAGAGATGACTACGCAGAATTCGTCTCATGCAATCGGCAGAGTGTGCTCCCTGAGAACTTCCGGAAGCCTTCAAGCGCGCGGAAGACACTGCTAGCCAGTGTGGTGCTGATATTCACTCACGCGGCGTGGTATACCCCCCACCGGTTCGACTGCGGGCGGAGCCCTTGTCTCACCGACTCCCCCTCCAGGGGGGAGTGATAGAGGCCAGCACAAGGCTTCCAGTAGATCTCAATCACTCCCCCCTTGAGGGGGAGTCGCAGAAGCCGAGCCGGATGGCGATGGCTGATGCGGTGGGGGGTTGACCAACGCCTGGTACACTGTGTCCAGCACACTTGAGCAGCTTTGAAACACCTCGTTGTTCCAAAAACGCAATATTCTGTATCCGTTCCCCATCAAATATTCATCGCGGTTCTTGTCATAGGCGTGCTGTTCCGCATGCTGGCCGCCGTCCAGTTCGATCACTAGCTTTTGTGACATGCAGGCAAAGTCCACGATATAGCGACCTATAGGTTGCTGGCGCCGGAACTTGTAACCTTCCAGTTGCTTTCCGCGAAGATAGTGCCACAGCAGCCCTTCTGCATCGGTCTGGAACTGGCGCAGGGATGCTGCTCTCTTTAGGGCGTTTCGGGTGTATGAGCGTTTCATTACTCCCCACCGGTTCGACTGCGGGCTGGATCTCCTATCCGGCGATTTCGCCGATTCCGTCCCCCCCACCGGTTCGACTGCGGGCGGAGCCCTTGTCTCACCGACTCCCCCTCGAGGGGGGAGTGATTCTTGAGGCCAGCACAAGACTTGCAGTAGATCTCAATCACTCCCCCCTTGAGGGGGAGTCGCAGAAGCCGAGCCGGATGGCGAAGGCTGATGCGGTGGGGGGTCAGTCGGCGCCCCCTCGAAGGAAACGGCGAAGGCGTAGTGGCCGATCTGCTCCTGGAAGTGGATGAGTTCTACTCGATGGAATTCGGCGGCGTGCTGCAAACGAGCGATGAACTCCGAAACCCGGGAGGAATCCCCCGAGACCAGGCCGCGGAGCGAGAAAGCCCCGTCCTTCCGGCTCAGTTCCTGAAGACGCAGCTCCGGAACCGCCTCGACGCAATCGCTCAGCACATCCAGCACCCTGACCGGATAGGTCTGGAGCGCCCTCAACCGCTCAATGTCCCGGATACGCCGCTCCATCCCCCGGCCCTGTTGTTCCAGCCCCTGAAGTTCCCGGGTCAGGTCCTGGTGGTCCTGCCTCTGCCGGCGCACCTGCTGAATGCGAGCCTCCAGCCGCTGACCAAGGGCCGCCTGCTCCATGCGCCAATTCAGGACGACGGTCGCCGCGCCCAGGGTCACACCCAAGGCCAGCAACCTCTGAAGAGTGCGACCCCGGTCGACCCGACCTGACCGCGCCGGCGGACCCGCCAACCCGGCTCCGGCATCGCCCGCCAGGTTGATCCTAATCATGGAAGCCCCTCAGAGCCAGGCCCACCGCCACCGCCAGGCTGGGAGCCTGCTGGTAGAGACTCTCCTCCTCGACACCTCTCCCGACGGCAATGCTCTTGAAGGGGTCCAGGGGCTCCAGGGGAAGATCGAGCCCGTTCTGCATCCGGTCCATCAGCCCCGCCAGTTCGGAGCACCCGCCACTCACGTACACCCGCTGTATGGATTCGCCCTCGTCGGCAGCTTCAAACAGGTCCAGGGTCTTGCGAATTTCCAGCAGCAGGGTCTCGGTCGCCGATTGGAGAAGTGCGCCCGACGGACCGCCCTCCAGGGCTTCCACCGCGCTCTCCTTTTTCATCCGCTCGGCTTCCTCGAAACCGATCCCGAGCTGCTTCTGCAGCAATTCGGTCAACTGGTGGCCGCCTGCCGACAAGTCGCGGGTAAACAGCGGGAGGCCGCCGCGGGTCACCACCACGTTGGTGACGCCGGCTCCGATATGGAGCAGGGCGGTCGTGACCGAGGAGCCGGGACCGTAGTTGGCCTCGTAGGCGTTCTGCAGGGCAAAGCCGTCCACGTCCACGATCACGGGAGAGAGGCCGGCCCCGGCGATGGCCTCGAGGCGGCTCGCAACCCTCTCCTTGCGGGCTGCCACCAGCAGAACCCGGGTGTCGTCCCTACCGGGGGCGCTTGCCAGAACCTGGTGGTCCAGGTGCACCTCCGACAGATCGAAGGGAATGACCTGCCGGGCTTCCCACTGGATGGATTCCTCCAGTTCTTCCCGGCGCATCGCCGGCAGGGTGAGCATCTTGACGATCACCGAGTGTCCTGAAACCGAGGTGGCCACCTTCCGGCACCTGATCCGGCTTCGGCTGAAGACCTTGCGGATGGCTGCTGACACCGAGTCCGCATCCTCGATGGCGCCCTCGGCCACCGCCCCCGCCTCCAGGGGCTCCATTCCGGCACGAACCAACTCGAAACCGGACCGGACACGGCGCAGCTCCACCGCCTTGACGGCGCTGGATCCCAGGTCCAGACCCACCAGGGGCTCGGCTCCGGAGAACAGACCCATCCGCAACCTCCTGAATAGCCAGGTGGAGAGGGAAATAGAAGGGAGAAGGCGGCAGAGTCCGGCCCCCCGAGGGAGAGTCATTGGGGGACCGCTTGCCGGCCGGCTACGGTCTCAAAACCGAACGGACCGACCAACCGGGAAGATGCAACGGGAGGGAGTAAACAGGAAAATCTTAAGGTGAAAGGGCGCCGCTGTCAAGCCGGCATGACGAAGGCATATCCCTCTCAAGCCCGGCTTGTCGTGGTACAATAACAGAGTGAATCGTCACCATTGGAAGTTCCTGACTTGTCTGATCTCCCTCCCGGCAGGTTCGTCACAGTGAAAGGAGCATCGACAATGAATATCAGTCCGGAGTTGGTTGCCATCGCCATTCTTGGCGTTTCCCTGGTCAGCCTGGGATGGAAGGTCTCATCCGATTTCAGACAGGAGCTAAAGCAGGAAATCCACCTTGTGCGAGCGGATGTCGGCGATCTCCGAGGGGATGTCGCCGATCTCCGAGAACGGATGGCTCGGCTGGAAGGGCTGTTCCAGGGATTTACCGGAAGAGAACTGGTAGAGCAAAGGAAGTAGATAGAGCTTCCCGAACACATCTTCGGAGGCTAGACCGCTTCAACTTTCCAGTCGTTCCTCGTTTGTCTTCGCGGTCATAGGCGGATCATCCCTATCACTAATCAAGCGTACTGCTCTCGAATGAGCCGCACGCCCCACCGCTCGACAGGCTCCCTTCGCTTCAAACCCCGCTTGGCGTGGTATGCTAACCGAGTGATTCGTCAATTCTCAAACACCCTGACTTGTCTGATCTCCCTCGCAGCAGGTTCGTCACTGTGAAAGGAGCATCGACAATGAAAATCAGCCCGGAGTTGATTGCCATCGTGATTCTTGGCGTATCCCTGGTCAGCCTGGGATGGAAGGTGACCGGAGACTTGCGCCAGGAAATTCACTATGTTCGAGAAGATGTAGCCGATCTCCGGGAACGGATGGCACGGCTGGAAGGACTGTTCGAAGGATTTACCAGAGGAGAATTAATCAAGGAAAAGAAGTAAACCAGTTACTCGGAGCTCGCGCCTACGGCTCTGTGCTGCTACCGCTCCGTGCCAGAACTGCAACCCGCGGGCCGGCGCCCGGTTATTCTAGCTTGTCGTCCACGTACGCCGCGCAGGCCCTCCCCCTCATGCCCGCCTTATCGTGATACACTAACTTGGTGAGTTTTCACCAGAACCCCCCAACTTGTCTGATCTCCCTCGCAGCAGGTTCGTCACAGTGAAAGGAGCATCGACAATGAATATCAGTCCGGAGTTGATTGCCATCGCCATTCTTGGCGTATCCCTGGTCAGCCTGGGATGGAAGGTGACCGGAGAGTTGCGCATGGAAATCCACCATGTCCGACTGGACGTGGCTGAAATTCGAGGGGATGTAGCCGACCTCAGAGAACGGATGGCTCGGCTGGAAGGACTGTTCCAAGGATTTACCAGGGGAGAATTGATCAAGGACAAGAAGTGACGGCAGCCCCCGGGCTCACCCCTGGGGCCGGACGCTGACGCAACTTTGGCGGCAACGAAAAACCCCCGGGGCGAACCCGGGGGTTTTTTGTTTTCGTCGCCGGCAGAACCTGTCGGAGTCTGGGGGGAAACCCACAAAGCCTCGGCTGAACCACGCCCCTACCGCGCCCCGATGCGGCGCAGGGCGCGGGTGGCTTCCGACACCACCCCGGTGTCGTCGTCCTTCAACAGGGGCCGCAGTTTCTCGGCGGTAGCGCTGTCCCCGATCTGCCCCAGGACCAGGCAGAGTCGCCTGCGGATCAAGGGATTGCTGTCATTCAGGTAGTTCACCAGCTCCGGCGCCACCCGGGTCTTCAATTCGAGCAGGTAGGCCTGGGCCTGCTGGTGGATCGTCCGCTCCTTGAGGGCCGCCACCATCTGGCCCAGGTACTCCGTGCGTCCCAGGCCGTAGAGAGCAAAGCTCATGGCCAGCCGCGGGGCGGGCTTCTTCTCGGCCAGAAAGGCTTTTGACACATCCCCCGCCACAGAATCATCTCCCGCCCGCCCGATGCCCTCGGCGGCGAACTGGCGGTACCTGGGTCCCCCGTCGCTCAGGTGGCGACGAAAAACGGGCAGCGAGCTGGGGGCGCCAATGAGCGCAATGGCTTCCAGGCAATTCAGCCGGACATCGCGGCCGGGATTCTGGTCGTAGAGTGTCTGAATCTGAGGCAGCGCCTCCTGGCTCTTGAACAGGCCCAGGGTCAGGAGTGCCTCGTCGCGGACCTTCTTGTTGGTGTTGAGAAGATAGGGCTGGACCTCCCCGGCCACAGAGCGGTCCCTGAT
>JAPVWS010000374.1 GCA_027493295.1 Candidatus Versatilivorator vitaminiformans
CACGGCGGTCACCGTCTTCGGGGCCACCGGCGTGGGAGCCATCGAACTGATCGCCTATCCCTACTGGTGCATCGAGAAGGGCTACGCCCGCTTCACCGGTATTCGGGAGAAGTCCCAGGCCTGGAAAGCCAGGGCCGAGGGTTGGATCAGGGTGATGGGAACCGACGTTCTCAGCGCCTGTGTGATCTACACCTTCGCCACCGTGGCTTTTTATTTCCTGGGCGCGGGAGTCCTTTCCGGGATGGGACTGGTGCCCAAGGGTCTCGACATGGTCAGAACCCTCTCTCACATGTTCACCCAGACCCTGGGAAACTGGTCCTTCTACCTCTTCCTGATCGGCTCGATGGCCGTCCTCTACTCGACCGTCTTCTCCGGAATCGCCGCGCTGAGCCGCATGCTGGCCGACTTTGCGGGCATGCTGGGCTTCTACCGCAAAGACGACTATGGCGCCAGGCTAAGGGTCATTCGGCTCCTGGTGGTAGGGCTGCCGCTGATTCCCACGCTGCTGTTCCTGTACCTGCAGGAGCCGGTAGTCATGATCAAGGTCAGCGGAATCAGCCAGGCCCTGCTGCTGCCCGGCATCGGCTTTGCCATGCTCTACCTCGGCAAGACCTATCTGCCGCGCGAGATCGCACCCAAGAACTGGGTCACCGCCGCCCTCTGGGCAACCACGCTGGTCATGGCCCTCCTGATGGGCTATTCGGTGGTCCTGGCCGTGCTCCGCTGGTGAAAATCTCTGACGTGAGATTGCGACACCGCTCGGATGCGGCGGCATTGTTGCAGACACGGGCCTACAAGTCGTCCGATCCGGTAAGAAGTCCGCCGGCCTTGCGAGAGTTGACGATTGGTCAAGCCGGTTGCGTCTCTCCTGATCCAACTGGTAATATACGTGCAGCATACGTGTAGGAAATGAATATGCAAAAGAAATTGACAATCACCATAGACGAAGACGTGTACGCAGGTCTCTACCAGGTCGTGGGCAAACGCAAGATCAGCCGGTTCATCGAGTCGTTGGTCAGGCCTCACGTCATGTATGGCGATATTCGGGAAGGTTATCGTCAAATGGCTGCGGACACCGAACGAGAAACCGAGGCGATGGAGTGGATGGAGGGTACGGCTGAGGACGTCAGCGATGAAGCGAGGTGAAGCCTGGTGGGTGAGATTCGGACCGTCCTTTGGCGGAGAAATCCGCAAGCGGAGGCCCGCCGTTGTCGTGACCAACGACGTGGCTATCTCCCACCTGAACAGGGTTCAGGTTGTACCCTTGACGACCCAAGTAAGCAGGGTCTACCCCGGCGAGGCCCTCGTTGTCATCAACGATAGACCGCATAAAGCCATGGCCGATCAGTTGACTACCGTGAGCAAGTCACGAATCGGGGCTTTCTTCGGAAAATTGTCCGATGGCGACATCGAAAATTTGGACGCGGCCGTGAGGCTCCATTTGGGATTGTAATTCATCAGCACATGATCTGCGCCAGAGTTCCCGGTCCCAGTTCGCGTTCGGCCTGGATTGGTCGGCACTCGGAACGGCCTCGGTCGGTTTCAGAAAGGAACGCGAACACTATGAGCAGGCAACCTGATTCCATTCCTGTATTTCAGAACGAAGCCGAGGAGCGGGCCTTTTGGGAGGCTAACAATTCCAGCGGTCATATCGACTGGACCCGTGCCAAGCGTGCCCGTTTAGTCAACCTCAGACCATCGACCAAGTCCATTTCGTTGAGACTGCCGCTTCCCCTGCTCGAGCAGATCAAGATTGCAGCCAACCAGCGCGGTGTCCCCTACCAGTCACTGATCAAGGTCTGGCTGTCTGAAAAGGTCGAGGCCAAGTAAGCCAGGGAGAGCTCTGCTGAAATTGGAGGCAAACCATGAAAATCCTAGTTTCAGGTTCCAGCGGGCTGGTCGGCTCGGCCCTGTTGCCGGTGCTGAGATCGGCTGGACACGAAGTCATCAGGTTGGTGCGGAGTTCGTCGACGCCGTCAGGTTCAGGGGATTCGACGGTTCAATGGAATCCTGAAACCGGTGAGTTGGACGCCAGTCGGCTCGAGGGGATTGAGGCCGTGGTGCACCTGGCGGGCGAGAACATCGCCGCCCGGCGCTGGTCGGCGGCGCAGAAAGCCAGGATCCGCGACAGCCGTGTCCAGGGAACGGCCCTGCTGAGCGACCGATTGGCCAATCTCGCCCAGCCTCCGGCAACCATGGTGGCCGCCTCGGCCATCGGCTTTTACGGGGACCGCGGAGACGAGCTGCTCAACGAAGACAGCTCTTCCGGCAACGACTTTCTGTCGGAGGTCTGCCGCCAATGGGAGGCCGCCTCCCTCCCCGCGGCGGAAAAGGGTATTCGGGTCGTCCGGTTGCGGCTGGGTATCGTCCTGTCTCCTCGCGGCGGCGCCCTGGCCAAGATGTTGCCGCCCTTCAAGCTGGGTGGTGGCGGCAAGATCGGCGCCGGTCAACAGTACATGAGCTGGATCGCCCTGGATGACGCCGTGGGAGCCATTTGCCACGCTCTGACGGACTCGAACCTCAGCGGGCCCGTCAACGCGGTCGCCCCCAACCCCGCCACCAACCTGGAATTCACCAAGACCCTGGGAAAGGTGCTGTCTCGCCCCACCCTGTTTCCCATGCCTGCCCTTGCGGCTCGCCTCGCCTTTGGTGAGATGGCCGAGGCCCTGCTGCTGAGCAGCACCCGGGTAGAACCCCGACGGCTGGCGGGCTCTGGCTACGCCTTCCAATACCCGACGCTGGAAGCCGCACTGCGCCACCTCCTGGACAAACCCGTCCGCGGCGGCTGAAGCAAGTCCAGTTTCAGGAATTCTGCCGCTTCTTCCATTCCCGGATCCCCTGGCAGAGCGCCTTCAGGGACCGGTCCAGCAACTGGTGTTGCAGGGCGAAGGTCAGGACCAGGTGGGCAGGGGCCATGTCGTAGAAGTAGCCGGGATGCACCAGGACCCCCGACTCCCGGAGAAGGTCGATACAGAGGGCTTCCTCGTCGACCTCCTCCCCTCCGACCTTCAGGGTGAGATGGAATCCGCCCCGCGGCAAGGTGAAGTCAACTCCCGGACATTGGGAAAGCAGTTTGCCGGCAATGTGGCGACAGCGCTGAAGCCACCCCCGACAGCCTGAAACGAATGCCTCCCGGCTCTCAAGGATGCCGCCGACCATGTGCTGGGCGAGGTCGTTGACCGGCAGAAAGGTGTCCGAGATGAGTTCCATCACTTCCAGGGACCTTCGAACCCGGGCTTGACGGCCGCTCAGCAATACCCAACCCAGCTTGAGTCCGGGCAGACCCACCATCTTGGAAAATCCATTGAGGGTGAACACCAGCGGGGCGGGAGTGGACGCGGGACGCGGCAAGGCTTCCAGGTCGTAGAGAAACTCGCTGAAGACCTCGTCGGCGAGGATCGGCAAGTCGTGCCTGCAGGTGATGGCCGCCAGCTCTTCCAGGGACTGCCTGCCCGCTACCATGCCGGTGGGGTTGTGAGGTGAGATCAGTACCAGGGCGCGGGTTCGAGTACTGATCTGAGACTCCAGGTGGTCGAGATCGATCTCCCATCCCCGCGATTCCTGCAGCCGGTAATACCTCAATTGGAGTCCCGCCAACTGGGCGATGGACTCGAACAGAGGGTAGGACGGACGGGCGCAGAGGATCTCTTCTCCCGGATTTGCCAGCAGCTTGAAGCAGTAGAAATAGGAAAGGCTGGTCCCGGGCGTGATGAGGACCTGCTCGGCCGTGGCAGGAATGCCGGCCGCCCGATAGAATTCGGCAACGGCCTCCCGGGCGGATGGCAGCCCCAAGGAATCGGGGCGATAGATCCGCGCCTGAGGGGCCGCGTCTGCCAGGATGGCTTGCAGCCGCTCTGGGGGAAAGACCCAACCCTGTTCGGCCAGGTTGGTGGATATCAGATCAAGGATGGTTCGTCCGGAGCCGGTGGCCTTCCCATGCTCCGTATAGAGGCGATTGGGGTTTGCCGCCAAACGGTCGGCCAGGTTGGAGAACCGCATGGGCAGGTTTGGCGGGGGGCCAGCGGTTACCGGGAAGGCCCGCCCTGCCGCGACTCGGAAAAATCCCCTCGGTCCCTGCCCGATGGCGCTGCAGGCAATACCTCAGCCTGCCGGCTTTGTTTCAGCCCGCACCCGGTCGGGCGCTTTGGGACGCGGTGGCGGGCCCTTCGGAAACCCTTGTCACCACCGCGGGGCAGCTACTGGACATTCAGCTCCTTGAGCTTGGCAACCGCATCCTCGGCGGCCGTGGACGCCCTGACCTGGCGATCCACGTAAAGGATCTTCCCGTCTTTTCCGATGTAGAAGGTCCATCGTTCCGGCAGGCTCCGGTTTTCGTGGACGACGCCGTAAGCCCGGGCCGTCGCTTTGCCGGGATCGCTCAATATGGGATAGTCCGCCTTGAGAGATTCGGCGAACCGGCGGTTTTCGTCAGCGGTGTCGCAGCTTGCAGTAAAGTAGGCAACGTTCAAGGCTCGCAAGGCTTGGCCATTCTCACGGAACGACCGGCACTCGGCCGTTCACCCCCCGGTGAAGGCCTTGGGAAACCAGGCCAGCACCACCACCTGCTTGCCCTTGAACTGCTTCAGGCTGTAGGTCTTCCCGTCCGACCCCGGAAGCGAGAATTCGGGAGCCGCGTCTCCGGGTTTCAGGTCGGCTGCCAGGGACTGACCCCAGGTGAGAGCCAACAACAATGCCAGAACCATGGAGATCTTCATCAACATTGGAGTCTCTCCTTATTTCACGACTTTGGGACTTGCCGTCAAGACCCGACCGGGCCTGAGGATCAACCAGACTTTCTGCAAGATTTGCACCACGTTTCAGAAACTCGGCCGCATCAGGAGATCCGGCAGGAGCGGCGTTTCAGGTTGCCGCAATCGGATTCCCTGACGCCACCCATTCCTTGTAACCTCCCGCCAGGGAAAACACGTTTCGGTAACCCATGCGCTGCAAGGCGTCGGCGGACAACGCCGATCGGTACCCCCCGCCACAATAGAGAACGATCTCTTCGCCGGCGTCCGGCACCAGCCCCTCAATGTCCCTTTCGATGATCCCCTTCCCCAGATGGACGGCGCCCTCCGCACGGCCCCGGGACCACTCGTGATCTTCGCGGATGTCGATAAAGTGGAAGGGATGCCCCCTTTGCAGCTTCTCCCGAACCGAGGCCACTGTAACCTCTCGAATCCGGGACTTGGCATCGTTGACGAGCTGCAAGAAACCGTTCGAGTGCTGCATTTCGCTTGTCCCTCGTATCAGTGCCCGTAAACCGGGAGCAGAAATCCCTTCAAAAACGGACCCTGTTCCCGTCTCACCGGGATCTTGCCCCTACACTGCTTCCAACGCCACTTCCACCGAACCGGGCTTCCCGGCCAGTTCCCCGAAATCAAACAGATTGGTATCCATCAGGTGCGAAGGGATCACATGTTTGAGAGCGGCCAGCATGGAATCCCCGACTCCCGGATTCTCCGCCTGCAGCCGGGAGATCAACTCCTTGACCTTCTGGCGCTTGAGATCGGGCTGAGAGCCGCAGAGGTCACAGGGAATGATGGGATAGCGCATGAGAGATGCGAAGCGGGCGATATCCACCTCGCGACAATAGGCCAGCGGCCGGATGACGGTGTTGCGTCCATCGTCGCTTCTCAAAATGGGAGGCATGGACTTCAACACTCCCCCGTAAAACAGGTTCAGAAGCAGTGTCTCCGCCATGTCGTCGGCGTGGTGGCCCAGGGCGATCTTGTCGCATTCCATCTCGACGGCGGCGTTGTAGAGGATGCCCCGGCGCAGGCGTGAACAGAGCGAGCAGGTGGTGCCGCCCTCCGGAATGTGGGCCTGAACGATGGAATAGGTGTCCTTGGCCAGAATGCGGTACTCCTGGCCCAGGCGTTGCAGATACTCGGGCAGCACCTCGGCGGGAAACCCCGGCTGCCTCTGGTCCAGATTGACGGCTACCATTGAAAAGGACACCGGAGCCCGCTTCTGCAGTTCTCTCAGCAGCGTCAGCAGGGCATGGCTGTCCTTGCCCCCGCTCAGGCAGACCATGATCCGATCGCCCTCCGAGATCATGGAAAAATCGGCGATGGCCTGGCCCACCTTTCTCAGAATCCTTCGTTTCAGCCGAGGCAGATCCCCGCTGGAGGACCCGGAAGCAGACGGCCGGGGCGCCACGCCCACCGTCCTTTCCACGGGAAGCGTGTCATAGAGTCTCAACGGTTTCCTCCAAGCGCACGTAGTCCGCCCTTCGCTTTACCGGCTGGAATCCCTCAGCCAGGATGGCCTCACGCAATAGGTCTTCCGTAGCCCGGTGATGAGCACCGGCCGGGGTGATCACGTTCTCCTCGATCATGATGCTGCCCATGTCGTTGGCTCCGTGGTGGAGCCCCTGTCTGCCCACCTCAACCCCTTGGGTCAACCACGAAACCTGGATATTGGGGACATTGGGCAGACAGATCCTGGCCAGGGCCAACCAGCGCAGATACTCCTCGCTCGATTCCCGATCAGGGACCTTGCGACTGATCTTGGTGTTGTCCGGCTGCAGTGTCCAGGGAATGAAGGCCACAAAGCCCCCGGTCCGCCGCTGCAGCTCGTAGATGCGCTCCAGGTGCTGGATGCGATGCTCCAGGGTTTCCCCCATGCCGAACATCATGGTGGCCGTGCTCGGCAGTCCCAGACCGTGGGCCACCTCCATCACCTCCAGCCACTGGGCCGTGTTGCACTTGTTGGTGTTCTTTTTCCTGACCTCATCCACCAGGATCTCGGCCCCGCCCCCCGGAATCGAGTCCAGTCCAGCGACCTTCAGCCTGAGCAGCACTTCCCGGGTATCCATGTCGAAGATCCGGGTAAAGGCGTGGATCTCCGGCGGAGAGAAGCAGTGGAGGTGGATCCGGTACCGCCGCTTCAGCTCACTCAGGAGCCGCTCGTACCACTCCAGCGGCAGATCCGGATGAAGCCCGCCCTGCATGAGAATGCCGCTGCCGCCAAGCTCGAGGGTCTCCTCGACTTTCTCAAAAATCTGCTGGTGGCTCAGCACGTAACCTTCGCTGGAACCGGGCGGCCGATAAAAGGCGCAAAAGGTGCAGACGGCCGAGCAGATGTTGCTGTAGTTGATGTTGCGATCGACGATGTAAGTGACGATGTTGTCGGAATGCAACTGCCGACGGATGCGATCTGCCGTCTCCTGCAATTGTTCGAGGGAAGCCCGCTTGGCCAACAGGGCATAAGCCCCCGGACTCAGCCGTTCTTCCTGGGCCCGGCTCAGGGTTTCCGGCACGTTCATGGTCGTAAAATCATCCACTACTGGCGTTACCGTCCTTCCAGAGTGGCCGTGAATTGCTGTTTCTTGCCGTCACGCACCACTGAGATCTCCACCCGATCCCCCGGTCGATGTTCCTGCAGAAGGTAGGTCAGATCGTAAATGTTGGTGATCTTTTTCCCCGACCAGCCCACCATGAGATCGCCGGATCGCAATCCGCACTTGGCCGCCGGACTTCCCTCTCTCACGCCGGTAAGCCGTACCCCTTCGACCTCCTCGCCATAGTCGGGAATGATTCCCAGCGTAACTCTGAATCCCGTTCTGCCCGATTCCGGTTGGGTCCCGGCAGTTTTCTGGAAGGCAGGCGGCTGGGCCATACTGCAGATGGACCGGGCGGTCTGAAGGATGAACTCTACGACCCGGGCGGTCGCAGCCGCCTCGATTTTATCATAGTCGTCACTGGGCTTATGGTAGTCCCCGTGGACTCCGGTGAAGAAAAAGAGCACCGGAATATCCCGGCTGTAAAAAGAGGAGTGATCGCTGGGTCCGAACCCTCCGTCCCGAAATTTGAGCTCCAGGTTCACATCCTTGTTCAGGTGAGTCAGCAGGTCCTTCCAGCCCGGCGAGCTTCCCGTGCCACCCACGATCAATCGCGTCCCCTGCATGCGTCCGATCATGTCCATGTTGATCATGGCAATGGTCTTGTCCAGGGGCACAACCGGATGGTTGACGTAATGCCGAGAACCGAGCAGGCCCTGCTCTTCGGCGCTGAAGGCCAGAAACAGGACGCTGCGGCCCGGTTGGTCCTTGCGGTAGGACAGCGCCCCTGCCAGTTCCAGCAGTCCAGCCGTCCCCGAAGCGTTGTCGTCGGCGCCGTTGTGGACCTCGCTTCCCGGCTTGGCCGCCAGCGAGCTCACCTCGCCCATTCCAAGATGGTCGAAGTGAGCCCCGATCGCCAGCACTTCCTCCGCCAGTTCGCCTGCGCCCTTCAGGAACCCCACCACGTTGCGGGCTGAACGGGTCTCCTTGACCAGATCGGCGCGGAATTTCAGGCGGACACCCGGCATTTCCACGGCATTGCCCTTTCGGCTTCGGGCGGCCCGTTCCAGGTCTTCCAGTTTCAATCCGGCTTTGGCCAGGATCCGGCGGGCAGCAGGACGACTGATGGCCAAGGCGGCAATGCCCGAATCGGCGAAAGAGCGGTCGAACCTGAGCTTGGAGAGCGAACTCTTGGAAAAATCTTCCGAGTCATCCACGAAGACAATGCCCGCTGCGCCCTGCTCCCTGGCCGTTCTGGCCTTGAACCTCAAGGCATGGTAGCGCCCGAATTGCCCGTGGGGATCGTCTCCCTCGGGTCCGTAGCGCGACACGAAGACGAATTGCCCCTTCACATCCGTGTTGCGATAGTCGTCGTACTGGAGCGACTGGGCGGAAATGCCGAACCCCGCAAAGTGGGCCGCTCCCTCGAACTCCCCGCTCAACGAGAACGAAACCGGCGTGAAGTCGCTGCCCGGCTCCAGAACGCTCCTTCCACCCGTCCGACTCGAGGAGCCAGCCTTCCCCCATGCCACCTCCAGGGAATTTGCGGAGCCCAACCGCACCCCGGAGACGAAGGAAAACTCCTGAAAGTAGCTCCCCTCGTCGCCCAGGGGCGACAGATTCCTACGGGAAAACTGCTCCGCAATGTAATGCGCTGCTTTCTCCGCTCCCGGACTTCCGGCAAGTCGTCCTTCCAGCTCATCGGAGGCCAGATATCGGATGTGCGGCATCAGACCTTCGGAGCTGATGGCGCCGGAGGCCGTTGCCGGTATGGAGGAACGGAAATGCCAGTTGCCGATCGGCACCAGAATGGCAGGTACCAGCAGAATGGCCCACACGAGACAGTTTTTTCGGTCGAATGAAATTTTCATCGTCGGTTTCGGAAATCGATCTTGCCGCAAATAACGGCAACCAAGGAGGACTCCCGGATGAGCCTGAATCCGAATTCAGTCGGAGGATTCGGACGTCTGAGCCGGGGGAACTGACAACATTTTCCAGCCTTTCTTCTTCAGGGGCAGGAAGTAGTAGGCTTGAACCCGGGGATATCGCTTCAGGTAGCCCTGAGCTTTCCTGGGGCCCATTACAAAAAGCGCATTGTCCAGGGCATCCCCCTCCGTCCCGGTTCCTGCCACCACGGCCACGCTGAGCAGACCCTGGACAGGACGTCCGCTTCTGGGGTCCATGATATGGGAATAGGTCACGCCTTCGAAACTAAAGGAATTCTCATAGCTGCCTGAAATCGACAAGCACTGATTCTCAAGTGGGACGGTGAGGGCGCTCCTTTGGGGGTCGCGCGGAAAGGCCGGGTCTCGAACCTTGACTGTCCAGGCGGTCTTTCCGGGAGGAGCGCCCAACCCGAAGACCGTGCTGCCGCCCGCGCTCACCAGAGCGCTTTCGATTCGGTATTCTCTCAGGAGGCTCACCACCCGGTCCACCGCATACCCCTTGGCAATGCCTCCCAGG
>JAPVWS010000375.1 GCA_027493295.1 Candidatus Versatilivorator vitaminiformans
TGGATGGATTCAAGGAATACAACGACACCCACGGCCACCTGGCGGGGGATCGTCTGCTTCGAACCGTGGGAGCCGTCGTTTCCCGGACCATTCGGGCCAAGACGGACCGGGCGTTTCGCTACGGAGGCGACGAATTTGTGCTGCTGCTGCCCCACACCAGCCGGGCCGAAGCCCAGGTCCTGGTGGACCGGCTCCGCCGGGCCGTCTCCCGAGCCCTGGCCGGTGCGGTCGGATTCAGCGCCGGAATCGCGGAGTACTCTCCCGGGATGGAGAGCAGCGACTTCATTGAAGCCGCCGATCGACTCATGTACCGGGCCAAGCGCAAGGGCGGCAACCGCCTCGAACCCGAAGGCGCTCTGCGGCGGAGATCAGCCTGAATGGCCATGAAGGGACGGAAATTCCTGGAGTTGGTAGCCCTGGTGGATCGGCTGCGGGGTCCCGACGGTTGTCCCTGGGACCGCGAGCAAACCTTCGACACCCTCAAGCCGCTCCTGTTGGAAGAGGCCTATGAGACCCTGGAGGCGCTGGACAGCGGCGACCGGTCAGCCTTTTGCAGCGAGTTGGGCGATCTGTTGTTCCAAGTGGCCTTTCTGTCCCAGATGGCGGAAACGGAAGGGGCCTTCGATATCGACGAGGTGGCGGATGGAGTCGTCGCCAAGATGGTGAGACGCCATCCCCACGTGTTCGGCGACGCCGAGGCGGATAGCGCCGAGGGGGTGTTGCACCAGTGGGAGGACATCAAGCGCCGGGAACGCGCCGGCGGGTCGGACGGCGGAAGCGGGGACGACTCGATCCTGGACCATCTGCCCCGGCTTCCGGCCCTCCTGACGGCACTGAAGATCACCGGTAAGGCCTCCCGGGTCGGCTTTGACTGGTCTCACATCGACGGCGTCGTCGAAAAGCTGGAGGAGGAAATCGGGGAACTCAGGCAGGCTCTGGAGTCGCCAGCGGCTGCAAGGCGTGAGGAAGTCGAACAGGAGGTCGGGGACCTGCTCTTTGCGACGGTCAATATCGCCCGTTTTCTGGACATCGACCCCGAAACGGCCTTGCGGAAGTCCAACCGGAAGTTCGTGGAGCGATTTCAGTTCATGGAGGCCGCTTTGCGGCGGGCGGGCAAGGACTTCGGAAACACCACGCTCGATGAGATGGAAGAGCTCTGGCAGCAGGCCAAGAAGGCCTTGTGACACCTTCCCGAGCCTGACGCTGCCGGCCGTGGCAGCACCCAAGGGCCATGCTGGTCCGATGAATGGGGCTATCCGCCGGCAATGGCCGGAATGATCGACAGCTCGTCCTTATCCGTGACCGCGGTCTGGAGATTCTCCAGGAAGCGTATGTCCTCTTCGTTGAGGAAGATGTTGACAAAGCGCCGAACTTTCCCCTCGGATTCGCAGATGCGGTCCTTGAGGCCGGGGTATTGCCGGTCGATGTCTTCGATGATTTCCAGCACGGATCCGCCCGTCCCGGCGATCACTTCCTGACCTCCAGTGAGCGTTCTCAGTTGAACGGGAATTCGCACGGATGTGGGCATAAGGCCTCCTCTCTTTGTAAGTCCTATAAGACGACGGCTACCATCATTGTGCCATGGGGTTCGGGTTTCCGCCCGAAGATCGCGGGCCCCGGCCGGTGTTTCTACCCCATTCCTTCCAGCATCCCCCGGGTTCGGAGAAGCTCCGCGTTGAGGATGGCGGCTCCCGCTGCCCCCCGAATGGTGTTGTGCCCCAGCAAGTCGAACTTGTAGTCCAGGATTGGACAGGGACGGATGCGTCCCACCACCGTTGCCATGCCCTTTTCCAGGTATCGGTCCAGGCGGGGCTGGGGGCGGTCCGGCTCATCCAGACACACCACCGGCCGGCGGGGCGCACTCGGCAGGTTCAGCTCCTGGGGGAGCGAACGGAAAGAGGCCAGTGCTTCCACCAGCTCACCGCGGGAGGGACGCTGCCGGAAGCTTGCCGAGACCGCTTCCAGGTGCCCGTCCCGAACATTTACCCGGTGGCACTGGGCGCTGATTCCAAACTCCGCCCAATCGACTTTTCCGTCCTTGAAATTTCCCAGGATTTTCAAGGGTTCGGTCTCCACTTTTTCCTCTTCACCCTCAATGTAGGGAAGCACGTTGTCGGCTGCATCCAGACTGGCCACTCCGGGATAGCCCGCGCCCGAAAGTGCCTGCATGGTCACCACGCTGACGCTTTTCAGGCCGAAGGCCCGGTGCAGCGGGGCCAGAGCCAGAACCAGGGCGATGGTGGTGCAGTTGGGGTTGGTGACAATAAATCCCGAGGACTGCCTGCGCTCTTGCTGCAGGGGAATCAGGTCCAGATGGGCGGGGTTGATCTCCGGTACCAGTAGCGGGACGTCCTCCTCCATGCGGTGGTTTCTGGAGTTGCTGACCACCGGATAGCCGGCCCGGGCAAATTCGCTTTCCACCTCCCCGGCAATCGAGGAGGGAAGGCCGGAAAATACGAAGTCCACTTCCAACCCGGGGCGGCAGGGGCTGAGGACTCGGTCTCTAGCGTACTCCGGCATCGGTTCCGGGACTTTCCAGGAGCAGGCCCGGTGATAGGGCTTGCCCACGGAGCGGCCTGAAGCCGCAATGGCTCCCAGCTCGAACCAGGGATGGTCCTCCAGCAACTGAATGAATCGCTGACCGACGGTCCCGGTGGCCCCCAGAACCGCTGCGCGCAATTTCCTGGTCATTGTCGGGCTTCCATGTAGAACTCTTTCATCACTCTGTCGTTCTCCCGCGTCACCCGGGCTGGATGACCGGATCGAGTTCGCCTTGGATCTCCCCGCATCACAGTTGCTCCAAGGCTGAGAGGCAGCGATCGACATCTTCCTCGGTGCTGAAATATCCCGGGCTGATCCGGACGGCTCCATCGGGTACCGTGCCCAGGTGCCGGTGAAGGTAGGGGGCACAGTGCAGGCCGGGCCGGACGGCGATTTCAAACGAGTTGTCCAGGATCGCGCCAACCTCCGAGGAGGTGTAGCCCTGCCGGTTGAGCGCCACCGAACCCACCCGGCGCTGCGGATCCAGGGAGCCGTAAAGGCAGATCTTGGGATTGTCCCTGAGGGATTCGGTCAATCGAGCCAGCAGGCGCTGCTCGTGACCTCGAATCCTGTCAAGGCCCTGGCCGGTCACAAAGCGCAGGCCCGCTCTCAACGCCGCCACGCCCAGGGTGTTGGGTGTCCCTCCCTCCAGAAGATGGGGAAACCGCCGGGGCTGCAGGGGATCTTCCGAATCGAAACCGGTCCCGCCTTCCCTCCAGGGGAGCGGCTCGACCCGATGGCCCACCAACAGGACTCCGATGCCCGGCGGACCGAACAGCGCCTTGTGGCCCGGGAATGCCAGAAGGTCGATCTGCATGGCCTGCATGTCGATGGGAACGACTCCGGCGGTCTGGGCCGCGTCCACCAGAAACAGCGCTTCGTGCCGGCGGCAGATCCTGCCGACCTCGGCAATCGGTTGCAGGGTTCCCAGGACATTGGAGGCGTGCAGCAGCACCACCAGCCGCGTCTGCGGGGTCAAAGCCCTGCGAAAGTCTTCGGGGTCGACGAACCCCTCCCGGGAGAAGGGCAGTTGGGTCAGCGTGATGCTGCCATCGCTTTCCAACTGCTTCAAGGGGCGGGAGACCGAATTGTGTTCCAGCAAACTGGTAACCACGTGGTCTCCGGGCCGAAGCACACCCTTGATGGCCATGTTGAGGGAGTCGGTGCCGTTGAGGGTGAAGATGACCCGGCGGTAATCATCCATTCCAAAAAAGCGGGCCAGCAGGTTGCGGGTGTCATCCATGGTCTTTTCCACCCGTGCTGCCCATTGGTGTCCGGCTCTGCCGGGGTTGGCGCCATCGCGGCGCAAGTAGTCCTGCAATTCCCGATAGACGGCCTCCGGCTTGGGAAAGCTGGTGGCTGCGTTGTCCAGATAGATCATGGTGGATGGTGGCTGCCGGCGATCTCCCGGTCTCACCGTGGCGGGACTCGTCCGGGGCATTGCGGCCGGGTCCGTCAGGCCTCGGCCGGGAACTCAATTTCCAATGTACCTGGAGTAGAGTGAGCGGGCTTCCTGGGGGTCCCGGGTGCCCTTGACGATACCCCGACCATCGGGGAAAACGGCAATTTCAAACTCCTTCAGCCGGAACCTGAGCAGAAACCGATTGTAGGAAACGCTGCCCAGAAGTTCCAGCCGCTGTCCCAGTTGGGGGAAGTCCAGGTGTTTCCCGGAGGGCTGACTGATCTGGACCGAGTCTCGCCCACAGAGAATGGCGGCCGAGGATTCGCGCTCGCCCTCCAGGAAATCGTAGCGGCCCAGATGGCAGGCCGGGCAATCGCCACTGGTGCGGCCGCTTTCGATCTCCAGGCGTCGCCAGCTGTTCTGCCAGACGTCCAGGCTGACCAGGTTCCGGTTGATGCGCTCCAACCTTCCGGACAGGATCTTCAGGGCCTCGGCCACCTGCAGCGAGGCTACCAGGTTGACGGCGGGCGCCAGCACTCCCGCCGTGTCGCAGGTGGGCGTGGTTCCAGGCGGTGGCGGGGACTCGAAGACACAACGCAGGCAGGGAGTCCTGCCGGGAACGATGGTCATGGTCAGGCCCTGGCTTCCCACGGCGGCTCCGTAAATCCAGGGGATTCGCTGTTTCTGAGAGACGTCGTTGAGCAGAAAGCGAGCCTCGAAGTTATCGGTGCCGTCCAGAATGCAGTCCGCACCCTCGACCATGGATTCTGCGTTGCGATAGTTGAGGTCCTCTACCCGATCCTCTACGGCTACCGAGGCGTTGATGGCCTGCAGGCGCCGTCTGGCGGCGACCGCCTTGGGAAGGCCCTCCCGAACATCCTCTTCCGTGAACAGCGTTTGTCGCTGAAGGTTGCTTTCCTCGATGAAGTCCCGATCGATCAGGCGGAGTCTTCCGACGCCCGCACGGGTCAGGGCTTCGGCCTGCACCGTTCCCAGGGCCCCGCAGCCGACGATGACCACTCGGCTCTCAAGCAGGCGCTTCTGTCCGGCTGTGCCGATTTCCGCAAAGAGAACCTGGCGGGAGTAGCGGGATGGAAGTTCCGACATGAACGTTTCTCTGAAGGGCGGGCCCTCCCGGAGAACAGGCTGGCGCACCCGATCCGAATCACCGTCGGGAGGTGCAGGAAGACCAGACTGCTCTCAGCCGACCGCCGACACCTTAGGGAGGGTTTCTTCGAACTCGCTCAGCCTGGCCGGAATGACCGCGGGCTCGACCAGGCGGCCCTGGACGGCCTCCTGGGTCTTCAATCCGTTTCCGGTGATGGAGATGACCGTAAGGTCGTCGCTGCCGATTCTGCCTTGTCCAATCAGCTTGCGGGTCACGGCCACGGTAACTCCACCGGCCGTCTCGGTGAAAATGCCTTCTTCCTCGGCCAGAAGCTGGATGCCTTCCACCACCTCCTCGTCGCTGACATCCTCTCCCCAGCCGCCGCTTTCCAGCATGGTCTTGAGAGCGTAGTAACCATCGGCGGGATTCCCGATGGCAATGGACTTGGCGATGCTGTCGGGCTTCACCGGCTTGATGAAATCCCGGCCGGTCTTGACCGCGGTGGTAATGGGGGAGCAGCCGGTGGCCTGAGCCCCAAAGATTCGACAGCGGCTGTCGGGGATCAGATCCAGCTTCTGCATTTCAGTGAAAGCCTTGCGGATCTTGGTGATGAGCGATCCGCCCGCCATCGGGACCACGATGCAGTCGGGTGTCCTCCAGCCGAGCTGTTCCGCGACCTCCAGGCCGAAGCTTTTGGAACCCTCCGCATAGAAGGGGCGCAGGTTGATGTTGACGAAGCCCCACCGATACTTTCCCACGATTTCACTGCACAGCCGATTCACGTCATCGTAGTTTCCATCGATCTTGATGACGTTGTTCTTGTAGATCAGCGTGCCCAGAACCTTGCCCATCTCAAGGTCGGCGGGGATGAACACATAGCTGTTGAGTCCCACGCTGGCGGCGTTGGCGGCCACGGCGTTGGCGAGGTTTCCGGTCGAGGCGCAACCCACCGTGTCGAAGCCGAATTCCAAGGCCTTGGAGAGGGCCACGGCCACCACCCGATCCTTGAAGGAGAGGGTTGGAGCACAGACGCTGTCGTTCTTGATGTAGACATCCTTCAGACCCAACCTTCTGGCCAGGTTGTCTGCCCGGACCAACGGTGTGAAACCGGCCTGGGCCCCCACCCGGGCTTCGCCGTCCAGCGGCAGCAGTTCAGCGTAGCGCCACATGTTGGGAGCCCTGTTGCTAATGATCTCCCGGCTCAGCCGTGGTCGGATGGCCTCGTAGTCGTAGACCACCTCCAGCGGCCCGAAGCAGAATTCACAGACCGACAAGGGTTCCTTGGGGTAAGACTGGTCACACTCCCGGCATTGCAGGCCATTCACAAAAGAC